>NZ_JBHJVM010000026.1:50728-59736 GCF_042264825.1 Isoptericola sp. NPDC056134 | reverse complement strand
CCGCAACCCGTTGCGGCCTCGTCCGAGCCTCTCTATCTCGCGAATCAGCCTTCTCTATCTCGGCAGTTCTCAGCCCCAGGTGAGCAGGTCCTCGCCGTGCTCGACCATCGTGCCGACCTGCGCGAGGCGGTCGACGGCGTCGGGCGTGGCCTCGAGCGCGACGACGGGGCAGACGGCGGACCTGCCGCCCGCGCGCACCGCCGCCGGGTCCCAGGTGACCAGCACGGTGCCGCGCTGCACGACGTCGCCCTCGGAGGCGTGGGTGGTGAAGCCCTCGCCGCCGAGCTTGACGGTGTCGATGCCGAGGTGCACCAGCACGGCACGGCCGTCGTCGTGCTGGACGACGAACGCGTGCGGGTGCAGCTTGACGATCGTCCCGGCGATGGGCGCGACCGCCTCGCCCCCGCGGACGCCGTCGGGCTCGATCGCGAGGCCGGGGCCGACGAGGCCGGCGGCGAACACCGGGTCGTCCACCTCGGACACGTCGACGACCGTGCCGGTGACGGGCGCGAGAACAGTCAGCGCCGTCATCAGCGGAGGTCCTCGATGTCGGAGGCGAGGGTGTCGGCCTCGGGGCCGACGATGACCTGGATGGCGACGCCGGAGCGCACGACCGCGATGGCGCCCGCCTTCGTGAGGTCGGCGTCGATCACCTTGGCGGGGTCCTCGACCTCGACGCGGAGCCGGGTGATGCACGGCTCGAGGTCGATGATGTTGTCGTCGCCGCCGAGCGCGTCGAGGATCTGCTGTGCCTTGCTCATGATGCTCCTTGGTGGGTCCGGGTGGAGATTCCGGGGGTCGGTGGGTGCGGGGCCTGGCTCACATGAGCTCGGCGAGGTCGGACGCGATCGTGTCGACGCGGGGGCCGACGACGACCTGCACGACCCGCCCGTTGATCATCACGCCGAAGGCGCCGGCGCGCTTGAGCAGCGCGGCGTCGACGAGCGCCGGGTCCTTGACGAGGGACCGCAGCCGGGTGGTGCACGGGTCGATCTCCTCGATGTTCTCCACCCCGCCGAGTCCGGCGAGGATCGAGGCGGCGAGCTGCGCGTCGGGGTCGGGCGTGCTCATCGGGGGCTCCCTTCGGGGATGCGTCCGGGGGGTGCGGAAGGCTGGACGGGGCGGCCGGCGTCGCCGTCGGAGGGCCGGGCGCGGGGGACGAGCGTGGGCCGTGCCTCGCGCAGCGGCACGAAGACGCTGTACCGGTCGCCGCGGTAGCAGGCGCGGGAGTACATCACGGCGGCGTCGCCGCCGAAGGTGCGTCGGGCGGTGCGCATGACGGCGCGGGAGCCCTGCATCTGCAGGGCCTCCAGCTCCTCGGGGGTGGCGTCGGCGGCGGTGATGACCTCCTCGCCCCACGTGGGGTCGAGGTCGCGCTCGCGCAGCGCGGCGTAGAGGCTGTCGGGCACGCCGTCGTCGAGCAGGTCGGGGGCGAGGTCGACCGGGATCCAGGACTCCTCGACGCTCATCGGGTTGCCGTCGGCGGTGCGCAGCCGCACCACGTGGTGCACCGGGGTGCCGGTCTCGCGGTCCAGCGCCTCGGCGACGACGGCGGGCGCGGGCAGCTGCTCGCACCGCAGCACCGTGGCGCCGGGCGTGAGGCCGCGGCGCCGGGCCTCCTCGCCGAACGTGGTCAGGCGCATCTCGAAGTCGGCGCGGGGCGGCGCGACGAACGTGCCGCGGCCCTGCGCGCGCTCGAGCACGCCCTCCGTGACGAGCGCGTCGATGGCCTGGCGCACCGTCATCCGCGAGACGCCGAACTTCTCGGTGAGGCTGCGCTCGGACGGGATCGCGTCGCCGACGGCGAGCTCGGTCGTGACCAGGTCGGCGAGGTACGCGCGCACCGCGACGTACTTGTGCTCGCCGGGGCGAGCGCCGTCCCTGACCATCCTCGTGTCCTGTCCTGCCCTGTGATCGGCATCGATCTGCGTGCTGTGCGACATCGGGACCAGTATCGGGGTTCGGCCGTCACCGGTGCGCTGTCTCCCCGGCGGGAGCGCGGGGTTGACACATCATGAGGTCTAGACCACTCTTCCTGCAAGTGGTCCAGACAACCTGCCGGTGGCAGCGTGTGGATCACCGGCAATGACGCCCCGACGTCGCGACACTGCCGCCGGACGATGCAGGCACGGCCTGCAGGACACGCCCGCCCCCGGGCCATCCATCGGAGGAGAACCATGACCACGGTCGCAGAGACCAAGCAGAAGCGGGGATTCCCCGGCCTGGCGCAGCTGCAGCGCGTCGGCCGTTCGCTGATGCTGCCCATCGCCTCGCTGCCCGCCGCCGCGCTGCTGCTGCGCCTCGGCCAGCCCGACATGCTGGGCGCAGACGGCGTGGCCGGCACGCTCCCGTGGATGCAGCCCGTCGCCGACGTCCTCGGGGCCGCCGGCAACGCGCTCTTCAGCAACCTGGCGATGATCTTCGCCCTCGGCGTCGCCATCGGCTACGCCCGCAAGGCGGACGGCTCGACCGGCCTCGCCGCGCTCATCGGCTACCTGGTCTTCAAGGGCGTCACCGACGCACTGTCGCCCACGGTCCTGGGCCTGCCCGCCGAGGGGGAGGAGCAGGAGCTCATCAACTACGGCGTCCTCGGCGGCATCGTCATCGGTCTCACCGCCGCGCTGCTGTACCAGAAGTACTACCGGATCAAGCTGCCGGCGTACCTGGCATTCTTCGGCGGTCGGCGGTTCGTGCCGATCGTCACGGCCGGAGCCGCAGTCATCATCGGCGTGGTCTTCTCGCTCATCTACCCGGCCTTCGACTGGCTGTTCAACGACCAGATCGGCGGCTTCGTCACCGGCTCCACCGTGATCGGCGCGTTCGTGTACGGCACGCTCAACCGTCTGCTCGTGCCGATCGGCCTGCACCACCTGCTCAACTCGCTGCCGTGGTACCAGTTCGGCTCGTACACCGACAGCGCCGGCAACGTCGCGCACGGCGACATCTTCCGCTTCCTCGCCGGCGACCCCACGGCCGGCACGTTCATGACCGGCTTCTTCCCGATCATGATGTTCGCCCTGCCCGCCGCGGCCCTCGCCATCGTGCACACCGCGAAGCCGAAGAACCGCAAGGTCATCGCGGGCGTCATGGGCTCCGCGGCGCTGGTCGCGTTCGTCACCGGTGTGACCGAGCCGCTCGAGTTCGCGTTCGTCTATGTCGCCTACCCGCTGTACGCGATCCACGCCGTGCTCACCGGCACCTCGATGGCGCTGGTCAACGCGATCGGCATCCGCGACGGCTTCGGCTTCTCCGCGGGCGTCATCGACTACCTGCTGAACTTCCGCATCGCCGAGATGCCGCTGCTGCTCATCCCGATCGGGCTCGGCTACGCGGTCATCTACTACTTCCTGTTCCGGTTCGTCATCACGAGGTGGAACCTCAAGACCCCGGGCCGCGAGGACGACCCCGAGGCGGCTGCGGCCGTCGTCGGCGACCAGGCCGTGAGCGACCAGAAGGAGGCCGTCGCGATCGGCGCCGACACTTCTCCGGCCGGCGGCGACGGTCCCGCGAAGGGCAAGGACGCGGTCTGATGAGCACCACCCTCACCGGCGCCCCGGTGAGCCCCGGGCGGGCGGCCGGCGTCGTCGTGACGATGCCGGCCCCCGTCCCGGAGCCCTCGGAGGCGACCCTCGACACGTCCGACGCTACCGGTGCCGACGACGCGGTGTCCCGACTGGGCGCCGCGACGTCGGCCGTCCGGGACCGCCTCGCCGCCCAGGCGGCGCAGGCCACGGGGACCGCGGCGGACGTGCTCGCCGTGACGGCCGCGATGGCGGCCGACCCCACGCTCGCGTCCGACGCCGAACGGCGCGTGCGCGAGTCCGCCGCGACCCCCGAGCGGGCCGTGTGGGACGCCGCGAACGCCCTCGCCGCCCAGCTCGAGCCGCTCGGCCCGCCGCTGAGCGAGCGGGCCCGCGACGTGCGCGACGTGCGCGACCGCATCGTCGCCGAGCTCACCGGGGTGCGGCCTCCGGGCGTCCCCTCGCCGGGGCACCCGTTCGTGCTGGTCGCCGAGGACCTGGCCCCCGCCGACACGGCGACGCTCGACCCGGAGGCGGTCGTCGCCATCGTCACCAGCGGCGGCGGCCCCACCTCGCACACGGCGATCCTGGCGCGCGCGCTCGGCATCCCCGCCGTCGTGGCCGCCCGCGGGGCCGACGCCCTCGCCGACGGCGAGACCGTCGTCGTCGACGGCGGCGCCGGCACCGTGCTGCGGGACCCGTCGGACGCCGAGGTCGAGGCCGCGCAGGACGCCGTGCGCGTCGAGCGGGAGTTCGACGGCCACGGCCGCACGGCCGACGGGCACCGGGTGGAGCTGCTCGCCAACGTGGCCGACCCGCAGGCGGCGCAGGCCGCCGTCGCCGCGCACGCCGAGGGCGTGGGGCTGTTCCGCACCGAGTTCTGCTTCCTGGGGCGCGACGTCGAGCCGACGATCGAGGAGCAGGTCGCCGCCTACCGCGGCGTGCTGTCCGCGTTCGCCGGCCGCAAGGTCGTGGTGCGCACCCTCGACGCGGGGGCGGACAAGCCGCTGCCCTTCGTCACCGCCGACGACGAGCCCAACCCGGCGCTCGGCGTCCGCGGCCTGCGCACCGCCGTCGCGCACCCGGAGGTGCTGGACCGGCAGCTGCAGGCGATCGCCGCCGCCGCGGAGGCGGAGTCCGCCGACGTGTGGGTGATGGCGCCGATGGTCGCCACCACCGACGAGGCGCGGTCGTTCGTCGCCGCCTGCGAGCAGCACGGGCTGCGGCGGGCCGGCGCGATGATCGAGGTCCCCGCCGCCGCGCTGCGGTCGCGGTGGGTCTTCGAGCACGCCACCTTCGGCAGCATCGGCACCAACGACCTCACGCAGTACGCGATGGCCGCCGACCGGATGCTCGGCGACCTCGCCGCGCTGTCCACGTCGTGGCAGCCCGCGGTGCTCGAGCTGGTGCGCGCCACCTGCGAGGGCGCGCACGCGCACGGCCGGCCGGTCGGCGTGTGCGGGGAGGCGGCGGCCGACGCCGTCCTGGCCCCCGTGCTCGTGGGCCTCGGCGTGACGTCGCTCTCCATGACGCCGCGGGCGCTCGCGGACGTCGCAGCCGTGCTGGCCGAGGTCACGTTCGCGCGGTGCCGCGACCTCGCGCGCGTCGCGCTGGAGCAGCCCGACGCCGACGCCGCGCGCACCGCCGTCCGGCGCGAGCTGGCCGACGTCCTGGAGGCCCTGGGTCTCTGAGCGCCGAGACAGAGAGGGTCTGACCTCTCTGTCTCGGCGTCAGGCGAAGAGCGCCGTGCCGTACTTGAGCAGCACGGCGGCGGCGAGCAGCAGGAACCAGGCGGCGGTGAGGATGCCGAACGCACCGGACCGCACCAGCGACATCGCCCACGATTGCACCCGGGCGGGCCAGAAGAGGTTGTCCTCGAGGATGTTCCAGTGCAGCATCGACGCGAACACGAGCGTCGTGGAGACGGTGATCGTCAGGCACCACGGGCACAGCGCGCCGATGACGAACATCGACTGCCAGAGCAGCCAGTACGCGAAGAGGAAGCCGAGCAGGTAGACGGTCTGGGCGGCCGTCATGAACCAGCGCGGGAACCGCACCCCGGCCAGGCCGGCCACGGCCACGGTGATGACCACGGACTCGGCGACGAGCCCGAGGAACGCGTTGGGGAAGCCGAACAGGCTGGCCTGCCACGACGTGCCGACCGTGCCGCACGAGATGACCGCGTTGATGTCGCACGCCAGCGCGGCGTCAGGGTTCGCCGCCAGCTCGACGGCGTCGACCGACAGCACGAAGGCCGCGACCAGCCCGACGAGCGCCCCGACGAGCATCTCGCCGAACAGCCAGCCGGCCGAGTGGAAGAACCCGCTCGGCCGGGCGGGCCGGTCCGTCAGGCCACCGCTTCCTGCGACAGGAACTCGACGAGCGCGTCGAGCGCGGTGGTGGCCTCGTCGCCGTCGGTCTCGGTGCGCAGCACCACCTCGTCGCCCACCGAGGCGCCGAGGGTCATGATCCCGAGGATGCTCGCGGCGTCCACGGCGTCGCCGCCGGCGGTCTTGGCGATCTTCACCGGCACGGGCTGCTGGCCGGCCTTCTGCGCGAAGAGCGCGGCCGGGCGGGCGTGCAGGCCCTCGGTGATGGCGACGACGACGGTGCGTTCCACGGTGTCCTCCGAACAAGAGGTGGTCTGGACCAGTTCATCGTAGGGACGAGTCGCCGGGTTGGGAAGTCGCGCGGGCCCGGTCGATCGCCATGCCCACGGAGTCCAGCAGCCGCTCCAGCGACGCCTCGAACGGCGTGGCCTCGGCGTCGAAGCCGCCCGCGTCCCAGATCCGCAGCATGGTGGGGTAGCGCTGCGGGTCGAAGTGGTCCACCCAGAAGCTGCTCATCGACGTCCAGTACTCGTCGTTGCTCTGGCCGGAGGCGTCCTTCTCCGCGGACTCCGCGACGGTGGAGCGTGCCAGCCCGCGCACGAACGCGTCGAGGAGCCCGACGATCTCCACCACCTGGCGCTCCGCCAGCCCGGTGTCCACGAGGGTGCGCAGCCCGCACTCCTGCGCGTCGAGGACGGACGGGGTGAGCGGCAGGCGCCACATGTTGGTCTGCAGGATCCACGGGTGGCGCTGGAACAGCTCCCAGTGCGCGCGGGCGTACGCCGCCAGGCCGTCGCGCCACGTCGCCGTGGCGGGCGGCAGCGCGAGCTCGGCGAACGCGCGGTCGATCATGAGGTCCAGCAGCTCCGTGCGCCCCGGCACGTACGTGTAGAGCGACATCGCGCCGACGCCGAGCCGCCCCGCGACCTTCCGCATCGACAGCCCCTCGAGCCCCTCGGCGTCGGCGATCGCGGTGCCCGCGCCGATCACGTCGTCGAGGGTCAGCCGGGCCCGGCGGCCGCGGCCCGACGGCTGCGGCGGGTCCCACAGGAGGGCCAGCCGCCGCACGACCTCGGGCGGGCGGGGGACGCCGTCGTCCGGCGGCTGCGGCGAGGTGCTCGACGGCGAAGTGCTCGACATGGCTCGTCATCCTCCCATCCCTGTCGTGCGGTCCGCCCACGGGTCTTGTCGGACCCCCGGGCTAGCGTCCAGACTAGTTCCAGTACAGCGTACGAGAGAGGGAATCGCCATGATCCGAGCACGAGGGCTGACCAAGACGTTCAGCCGTCGCAAAGAGAGCGTCGAGGCGGTCAAGGGGATCGACGTCGACGTCGCGGAGGGCGAGCTCGTCGCCTTCCTCGGGCCCAACGGGGCCGGCAAGTCCACGACGTTGCGGATGCTGACGTCGCTGCTGGAGCCGACGGCGGGGGAGGCGACCGTCGCCGGCTACGACGTCGTCAAGAGCCCGGCGCAGGTCCGCGCCCGGCTGGGGTTCATCGGGCAGGGCAACGGTGGCGGCTTCAGCTACAAGGTCGTCGACGAGCTCCACAACCAGGGCCGCTTCTACGGGCTGCCGCCCGAGGTCTACCAGGAGCGGGCCGCCGACCTCATGGCGGCGCTCGAGCTGGGCGGCCTCGAGAAGCGTTCCGTGCAGTCGCTGTCGGGCGGCCAGCGCCGCCGGCTCGACGTCGCGCTCGGGCTGATGAACCACCCGCCGCTGCTGTTCCTCGACGAGCCCACCACCGGTCTCGACCCGCACTCGCGGGCCAACCTCTGGGGGCACATCACGGCGATGCGCGAGCGGTACGGGATGACGGTCGTGCTCACCACGCACTACCTCGACGAGGCCGACAGCATGGCCGAGCGCGTCGTCGTCATCGACCACGGCGAGATCATCGCGGACGCCGCGCCCGACGCCCTCAAGCGCCGGTACGCCGACGACACCCTCAGCGTCGTCGTCGCGACCGACGACGGCGCGGCGGTCCGGTCCGCGCTGCCCGACGGCCTGGGCGACGTCGAGCTCACGGCGCACGACGCCGGGCTGCAGGTGCGGGTCGGCACGGCGCAGGGGGCCGAGACGCTGCCCGTCGTCATCGAGGCGCTGCGGGTGGCCGGCATCGCCACGACGTCGGCGAGCGCCCGCCAGGCGAGCCTCGACGACGTGTTCCTCAACCTCACCGGCCGGAGCCTGCGCGAGGAGGCAGCAGCATGACCGAGCAGACCACCACCACGACGACGGCGCAGCACGAGGCGCCGCGGATCGTCACGCGCACCGGGCCGGGCAAGTTCGTCACGGACACCGGGGCGGTGTTCACCCGCGAGATCCTGCTGGTGCTGCGCGACCCGTTCACGCTGATCTTCTCGCTGCTGCAGCCGCTGATCTTCCTGGGCCTCTTCGGGCCGCTGCTCACCGGCACGTTCGGCGGCGGCTTCGGGGGCGGGGGAGCGAGCACCGCGGACACCCTGCAGTGGTTCGTACCCGGCGTGATCGTCATGATCTCGCTGTTCGGCACCTCGATGACCGGCTCGAACCTGCTGTACGAGATCATGACCGGCTCCTACGAGCGGGTGCTCGCGACGCCGCTGGACCGCTCGGCGATCCTCGTGGGCCGCGCGCTCAAGGAGTTCGCGCCGCTGCTGGTGCAGGGGCTCATCATCGCCGCGGTCTGCATCCCGTTCGGGTTCACGTTCCACGTGCTGCCCGCGCTCGCAGGCCTGGTGCTGCTCGGCGTCTTCGGCGTCGGGATCGGGGCGCTGTCGCACGCCCTGGCCCTCGCGTCGAAGAACCGCGAGTGGCTGTTCTGGGGCGTGCAGCAGTCGCTGCTGTTCCCGCTGCTCATCCTGTCCGGGATGATGCTGCCGCTCGAGGCGGGCCCGTCGTGGATGCAGACGGCGGCGAAGTTCAACCCGCTCACCTACATGGTCGACGCCGAGCGCGCGCTGTTCGGCGGCACGTTCGCCGACCCCGCCGTCCTGTGGGGCGCGGTCGCCGCGGCCGCCACGTGCGCCGTCGGCCTCGTCGTCGGCATCCGGGCGACACGCAAGGCCGTCTGAGCGCGTCACGGTGGTGAAGGAGTGCGAGGGAAGAAGGAGAAAAGAGGGAAGAGATAAAAGGGGGGAGAGAAGGAAAGGGGCAATCCGGAAAAGGGGGAAAAAG
>NZ_JBHJVM010000026.1:0-50718 GCF_042264825.1 Isoptericola sp. NPDC056134 | reverse complement strand
TCCGTACGGCACCCTCCAGCCGCTCGTCAAGCGCGCTGGCAAAACGAGAGGCTGTCGGATAACTGCAGGGTGGGCGAACCGGGAGAACCCAGGGTCTCGACAGGCTCGACCACCGATCGGGTCAGCGGCCGGTGTTGTTCATCTCGTCCGGGTGCGAGCCGATGCGCTCGCCGCGGTCGAGGCCGGTGATGGCGGCCATGTCGTCGCCGGAGAGCTCGAAGTCGAAGATCTCCAGGTTCTCGCGGATGCGCGACGGCGTCGCGGACTTGGGGAAGACGACGTCGCCGCGCTGCACGTGCCACCGCAGCACCACCTGGGCGGGTGTGCGCCCGTGCTCGGCGGCGATGCGGGCGAGCGTCGGGTCCTCCAGCACGCGGCCGCGGCCGAGCGGGGACCAGGCCTCGGTGACGATGCCGTGCTCCGCGTCGAACGCGCGGACCTCCTCGTTGCCGAACCACGGGTGGATCTCCACCTGGTTGACGGCGGGCACCACGGTGCCCTCGGCCAGCACGCGGCGCAGGTGGTGCGGCTGGAAGTTCGACGTGCCGATCGCGCGGGCCCGGCCGGAGCGGTACAGCTCCTCCAGGGCGCCCCACGCCTCGACGAACCGGCCGACCGCGGGCAGCGGCCAGTGGATGAGGAACAGGTCGACGTGGTCGAGGCCGAGCTCCTCGAGGGAGCGGTCGAAGGCCTCCAGGGCGGCGTCGTGCTCGTGGAACGCGTTGTTCAGCTTGGTGGTGACGAAGAGCTCGTCGCGAGGCAGCCCGGCCGCGGCGATGGCCTCGCCGACCCCGCGTTCGTTGCGGTACATCTGCGCGGTGTCGATGTGCCGGTAGCCCGCCTCGAGGGCGGTCAGCACCAGCTCGCGCGTCTCCTCCGGCGGGACCTTGAAGACGCCGTAGCCGAGCTGCGGGATCGACGTGCCGTTGTTCAGGGACAGGGACGGGATCTCGGTGCTCATGTCACCCATCTTGTCCCGGACGGCGTAGCGTCGCGCGGCCGTCCCGTCCGGCAGCGTTGTCCCACCGCGCCGAGGTAGTACGGGTCGCGCCGAGGTAGTACGGGTCGCGCCGAGGTAGTACGACATCCCGCGAGGTAGTACCGCGGCGACTACCTCGCGGTTCCCCGTACTACCTCGCGGTTCCTCGTACTACCTCGCGGTGCCCCGAACTACCTCGCGGGTGCTGACGGCGCTGCGTGATCGATCCCATGGCGCCCGGGGTCGCCGTCGGCGCGGTTCCGGGAGCAGGCTGGAGGCGTCGTCGCGGCGCTGCGCGACCCGGCGGGGTGGCCGGCGGCGACGGCGCCGCCGCGTGGTCAGCGCGGACCGGCCGCCCCGCCGTCGTCCGGTGCGCAGCACCCGTCCCCGCAGGAGTCGCACCCGTCGTCGTCCGACGCGAGGAGCGCGCCGACGGGGGTGCAGCAGGCGTCGCCGCGCCAGGCCTCGACGCCCTCTCGCACCGCGAACCCGGCGATGACGAGCGCCGCGAGCGGGTCGGCCCACGACCAGCCGAGCGTCGCGTTGAGGACGAGCCCGACCAGCAGCACCGCCGACAGGTAGGTGCAGATCAGCGTCTGCTTCGAGTCGGCGACGGCGGACGCCGAGCCGAGCTCGCGGCCCGTGCGCCGCTCGGCCCACGACAGGAACGGCATGATCGCGAGGCTGACCGCGGCGAGCACGATGCCGACCGGGGAGTGGTCCGGCTCGGCCGCGCCGAGCAGCGTGCGGGCGGCGTCGACGGTGACGAACACCGCCAGCCCGAAGAACGACACCGCGATGAGTCGCAGCGCGACGCGCTCGCGGCGGTGCGGGTCCGGCGCGGCGAACTGCCACGCGACCGCGGCCGCGGACAGCACCTCGACCACGGAGTCCAGGCCGAAGCCGACCAGGGCCGCCGACGACGCCGCACGCCCCGCCGCGATGGCCACGACCGCCTCGACGACGTTGTACGCGATCGTCGCGGCGACGATCCAGCGCACCCGGCGCTCGAGCAGCGCGCGCCGGGCGGGCGGGACGGGGCGGAGCGGGAGGGTGGTCACGGACCCGACCGTACACGGATGCCTGTACCGTCGGCCAGGGGCCTGGGGCGTCCCGGCGCCGCGCGGCAGGCATGCTGTACCCATGTCGAAGAGCCTTCCGCTGCCCCCCACGGTGATCGACGACGACCGCGAGGTGCGGTTCGTCGCAGGGACGAACCAGTTCGCGATGCGCCTCAAGGACGGTCACCTGCACGTGCGCGCGATCGCCGACGGCGAGGACGAGGCGCAGATCTCGGTCGCCCCGACGTCGAGGAGCACCCTCGACCTGCGCATCCAGCGCCGGTCGGCCCAGGGTCCCGTGGCGGTCGAGGGGCCGACCGTGCGGTAGGAGCCCCGCCGGGGCGCGGGTCACGACGCCCGGGCTGTGGTCCTGTCGGCGGGTGGCGCACAATGGAGGGGTCGGAGGTGTTCCATGGTCACGATCGACGAGGCACGCGCCGCCAAGCCCGCCCTGCGTGAGGCGCTCGAGAGCGTCGAGGGGGTGCGCGGCGTCGGGCTCGCCCAGCGCGGCGACGAGACGGACTGGGTGCTGCAGGTGAACGTCGTCTCCCTCAGCGCGCGCAAGGACGTGCCGCCCCAGGTGGACGGCGTCCCCGTGCAGGTGACGGTGGTCGGCGCGGTCACCGCGTTCTGACGCTCAGGCGGCCAGCGCCGCCAGCGCGGCCATCTGCTCCAGCAGCTCGACCGCCCCGACGGTGTCGTCGGGGTCGAGGAGCACCCGCGACACCGCCCCCAGCAGCAGCATCTGCACGAGCGCGCCCTGCGGGTCGGGGACGCCGAAGAGCTCGGCCAGCGCGGTGCGGGCGTGCGCGTTGTCGGCGGAGACGGCGGCGGCCCGCTCCGGGTCGCGCGCGGCGGCCGCGACGAGCTCGAGCTGCACCGCCCACAGCGCCCGGTCGTCGGCGACCGACGTCATGACGCGCTCCCACACCGCGCGGAACCGCTCGCCCGGGGCTGCCCCGAGGTCCTCGGCGCCGATGGACTCCAGCACGTCGCCCCAGTCGCGCAGCGCGTCGACGAGGGCCGCGTCGAGCAGCGCCTCCTTGCTCCCGAAGTGGTACCCGATCGCCGCGAGGCTCACGCCTGCCGTGGTGGCGACGTCGCGTGCCGACGTGCGGGCGTACCCCTTGTCGCGGAGGCAGGTCCGGGCGGCGGCGAGGAGCGCGGCCCTGTTGTCGGTGGTGCGCATGGGCCCATGCTAGCTCGAACGTCTGAAACGAACGTCTTGCACGATCGTCTCAATCGGGTCTAGCGTGGTGCGCGCCACCTTCCTCCCGGTCAGGAGAGCTCCCATGAACCGCTCCGTCCTCGTCTCCGGCGGCGGCGTCGCCGGCCTCGCCCTCGCGCACCGGCTCGCCGCCCGCGGCGACGTCGTGACCGTCGTCGAGCAGGCGTCCCTGCCCCGCGCCGGCGGCTACAAGGTCGACGTGCGGGGCGCCGCGCTCCAGGTGCTGGACCGCATGGGCCTGCTCGAGGAGGCGCGGGGGCTGCGCACGGAGGTCCGTGCGGGCACGGTCGTCGACGCCCGCGGGCGCCGGGCCGCCAGCATGGACGGCGACACCTTCGGCGGGCGCGTGCACGACGACGTCGAGCTGCTGCGCGGTGACCTCCACCGCCTCCTGCGGGAGGGTGCCGCCGACGCCGAGCACGTCTACGACGACTCGATCCGGTCCCTGGTGGACACCGGCGAGGGCGTGGAGGTCGAGCTCGCCTCGGGTCGCACGGGGCGCTACGACGTCGTCGTCGGGGCCGACGGGCTCCGCTCCCGGACGCGGAACCTGGTGCTCGGGCCGGACGAGCGGCACGTCGTCGACCTCGGGTACTACGTGGCCGTGGCGACCGTCCCCAACCGGCTGGGCCTCGACCGCGAGGAGGTCACGTACGTGGGGCCCGGCCGCACCGCGCTGGTCTACGCCACGGCGCGGGAGGAGGGCGCGCGGGCGATGTTCCTGTGGTCGTCGGCGCCGCTCGGCCACCGCGACCTCGGGCGCGAGGGGCGCGAGCGGCTGCTCGCCGACGCGTACGCCGGCGAGGGGTGGGAGGTGCCCGGCCTGCTGGCCGACGTGCCCGCCTCGCCCGACCTGCTGTTCGACTCCCTCAGCCAGGTGCGCGCCGAGCGGTGGTCGACCGGTCGCACGGTGCTGCTCGGCGACGCCGCGTACTGCGCGTCGGCGGCGTCCGGCCAGGGCACGAGCCTGGCGCTCGTCGGCGCGTACGTGCTGGCCGCCGCCCTCGACGTGCACGACGACCCGGCGGCGGCGTTCGCCGACTACGAGCGCCGGATGCACCCGTTCGTGGCGGCGAACCAGGCGCTCGGCCCCGCGAACATCAAGCGGATGGTGGTGGGCACCCGCGGGCAGGTGCGCGCCTCGCTCGCGATGCTCCGGGTCATGGACAGGCTGCCCGGCAAGGACCGGATGATGGCCGCGATGACGGCGCCCATCCGCAGGGCGGCGAACGCCGTCGAGCTGCCCGACGCCGCCTGAGCGCGACGCCGGGCACGGTGGACCCGACGATCCCGCAGAATGGATCGGTGAGCTCCCCCCGACTGCCCCGCGTCCGTGCCTCCGAGCTGGTCGGCCGCGGCTGGCTCAACACCGGCGGCCGCGACGTCGCCCTCTCTGACCTGCGCGGCAAGGTCGTGGTCCTGGACTTCTGGACCTTCTGCTGCATCAACTGCCTGCACGTGCTGGACGAGCTGCGCGAGCTGGAGGAGCGGCACCGCGACGAGCTGGTGATCGTGGGCGTGCACTCGCCCAAGTTCGCGCACGAGGCCGACCCGGACGCGCTGGCCGCCGCCGTCGAGCGGTACGAGGTGCACCACCCGGTGCTCGACGACCCGGAGCTGGTGACCTGGGGCGCGTACACCGCCCGCGCCTGGCCGACGCTCGTCGTCGTCGACCCGGAGGGGTACGTCGTGGCGCAGATGGCGGGGGAGGGGCACGCGTCGGCGATCGAGGCGATCGTCGACGAGCTGGTCGCCGAGCACGACGCGAAGGGCACCCTGCACCGCGGCGAGGGGCCGTACGTGCCGCCCGAGCCGACGTCGGGCACGCTGCGCTTCCCGGCGAAGGCGGTCGCGCTGCCGGGCGGGAACCTGCTCGTGGCCGACGCCGGGCACCACTCGCTGGCCGAGCTCGGGCCCGACGGCGAGACCCTCGTGCGGCGCATCGGCTCCGGCGAGCGCGGGCTCGCCGACTCCCGCGGCGACGCGGCCCCGGACGAGGCTCGGTTCAGCGAGCCGAACGGCCTGTGCCGGGTGCCGGACGAGCTGCGCCCCGCGCTCGGCTACGACGTGCTCGTCGCGGACACGGTGAACCACGCCCTCCGCGGCGTCGACCTCGCCACCGGGCGGGTGCGGACGGTGGCGGGCACGGGCGAGCAGTTCATGGTGGGCGGGCAGGAGAACGTCGTCGGGTCGACCGACGCGTTCGACCCGGCCACGGCCTACCCCGCCGCCTCCGTGCGCCTCAGCTCGCCGTGGGACGTCGCGTGGTCGCCGCGGCTGGGCGCGTTCGTCGTCGCGATGGCCGGGAACCACACGCTGTGGGCGTTCGAGCCGCTGGCGGGGACGGTCGCGCTGCTCGCCGGCACGATGAACGAGGGCCTGGAGGACGGCCCCGGCGCCGACGCCTGGTTCGCGCAGCCCTCCGGGCTGGCGCCGGCGACCGGTCCCGGCGCCGCCGACGCGATCTGGCTGGCGGACGCCGAGACGTCGGCCCTGCGCCGGGTGACGCCGGCCTACGACGGGTCGGTCGCCGTGACGACCGCCGTCGGGCAGGGGCTGTTCGACTTCGGCCACCGCGACGGCGTTGCGGGCGAGGCGCTCCTGCAGCACCCGCTGGGCGTGGCGACGCTGCCCGACGGGAGCGTCGTCGTCGCCGACACGTACAACGGCGCGCTGCGGCGGTACGACCCGGCGGCGGACGTCGTGACGACGCTCGCCACCGGCCTCGCGGAGCCGAGCGACGTGCTGGTCGAGACGTCCGACGACGGCGTCCGCCTGCTCGTCGTGGAGTCCGCCGCGCACCGGCTGACACGGGTCGCGCTGCCGGCGGACGTCGCGGGCGAGGTGCTCGACGCCGGCGCGCACCGCGTGGCGCGCCCGGCGACGGAGGTCGCGCCCGGCGAGCTGCGCCTCGACGTGCCGTTCGTGCCCGCCCCGGGCCAGAAGCTCGACGACCGCTGGGGCCCGTCCACCGAGCTGCGGGTGAGCGCCACCCCACCGGAGCTGCTGCTCGACGGCGCGGGCGACGGCGTCGACCTGGATCGCGTGCTGGTGCTCAACCCGGACGTCGCCGACGGCGTGCTGCACGTGACGGCCAAGGCCGCGTCGTGCGACGTCGTCCCCCTCGGCCCGGACGGCGAGCCCGACCCCGACGTCTTCCCCGCCTGCCACCTGGCGCAGCAGGACTGGGGCGTGCCGGTGCGTGTCACGCCCGACGGCGACGCCTCGCTCAGCCTGCCGCTGCGCGGCTGACCGGCGCGCCGTTCTCCGGCCGGTACGCCGGTCGCTAGCGACCCCGGCGGAGGTTCCGCGAGAGCACCTCGAGCGCCTGCGAGACCTCAGGCAGTCGGTGGGTGTCGTCGGGTCCGAGCGCGGCGACGAGTGCCTCGTCGATCCCGGCGGCGCGGACCTGGGCCACCCGTTCGGACGCCTGGGCGGCTTGGCGCACCAGGGCCCGTCGTCGGTCGCCCGGGTCGGTGACGGTCTCGATCGAGCCTGCCTGCCTGAGGCGGGCGACGGCCGAGGACACCTGGCTCTGCGGCAGTGCGGTGCGGGTAACGATCTCGCTGACGGTGGTGTCGGGGTGGTCGGCGATGTCGCTGGCCACGACGAGCACCGTGCGGTCGCTGCCCCCGCGGGCCGCGGTCCCGGCCGGGGGCGGTGGCAGGGCTTCTTCGCCGATCTTCATGAGGGTGCGTCCCAGCAGGAACAGCTCGACTCCGTTCACGAGAGGGACCCTACATCGAGGTGGATATATCTCTATTGATGCATCTATTTAGATGGACTATGGTGACGGAGGACGCGGCGCGAGGTCGCGACCAGAGGGAGCCACCCATGTTCGTCACCACCGGCACGCTCGACGTCCCCGGCGCAGCCCTGCACTACCAGGTCTGCGGCACGGGGCCGATGCTGCTGATCTCCCAGAGCGGCGAGGGCGACGCCGACCGCAGCCACGACCTCGTCGCCCGACTCGCCGACTCCTACGCCGTGGTCACCTACGACCGACGCGGGCTGTCCCGCAGCCGTCTGGTCGACCCCACCCGGGGCGTGACCATGGACGAGCACGCCGACGACGTCCATCGCCTGCTGGCGGCCCTCACCGACGAACCCGCGCTCATGCTCGGCTGCAGCCTCGGCGCCGTCATCGGCCTGCATGCCGCACTCGCGCACCCCGAACAGCTCCGGACGCTGGTGGCGCACGAACCCGTCGCCCCGGGTCTGCTGCCCGACGAGCTGCGCGCACGTCATGAGCTCGAACTCGCCGAGCTCCAGGACCTGTACGCCCGGGCGGGCCTCGGCGCGACGCTGCCCGCGATCGCGAGGACCCTGGGCATCGACCCGACAGGAGCGGACCGCGAAGACAGCCACGGACCGTCTTCGACCATCTCGCCGCCGCAGCACTGGCCACGCTGCTCGACCTCAGGTTGCAGGAGGCCCCCGGTGGTCACAACGGCAACACCACCCACCCGCGCGCCTACGCACGATGGCTCCGGGAGACGCTCGATCCCCTCGACCGACCGGTGGGCACCCGTCGGGGACCTGACGGGAGCGTCGGCCCTGACCCGGAACGAGTGTGCGCGGTGTCCTAGTGTTCCGGGCGTGACCGCACCGAGCTCCGCTGACGTCCTCGTCGCCGGCCCCGCGTCCTGGAACCGCATCGTGCACCTGGACGCGCTGCCCGATCCGACGCCCCACACCGTGTTCGCGCGCGGCGCGTACGACACGGTCGGCGGTACGTCCGCCGGCAAGGCGCTCAATCTCGCGAGCCTGGGCCGCGGCGTCGTGCTGCGCACCGTGCTCGGGGACGACGACGAGGGCGCGCGCGTGCGCGGCGTGCTCGCCGACGCGGGCGTGCGGGTCCTCGCCGAGCCGTCCCCGGACGGCCGCACGGAGAGCCACCTCAACCTCATGGACGCCGGCGGCGGTCGGCTGTCGGTCTACCTGCGCGCGCCCGGCGAGGTCCCCGCCGCGGGGCCCGGCTGGGACGCGACGCTCGCCGCCGTGGACGCCGCCGCGGCCGTCGTCGTCGACCTCGCCGCGCACTCCGCCCCCGTCCTGGTCGCGGCCGCCGAGCGGGGCCGCGACGTGTGGGTGGACCTGCACGACTACGACGGCACCACGGAGTTCCACCGCCCGTGGGCCGACGCGGGCACGCACGTGTTCCTCAGCTCCGACCGCCTGCCCGACCACCGGTCGTTCATGGCCGAGCGGCTCGACGCCGGGGCCCGGCTTGTGGTCTGCACCCACGGCGCGCGGGGCGCCACGGCCCTCACCGCGGACGGTTTCGTGGACGTCCCCGCCGAGCCGGTGGACGACGTCCTGGACACCAACGGCGCGGGCGACGGGTTCTTCGCCGGCTTCCTCGACGCCCACCTGCGCGGCGCGGACCTCGCCGAGGCGCTCGCGGCGGCCGCGGCCCACGCCGCGCGCGTGGTCCGCAGCCCAGGCCTGGCGCCCGCCGGCTGACCGGACGGCCGGGTCAGGCCAGGCCAGTGTCCCGCGCGACGATCGCCGCCTGCATCCGGGAGACCACGCCCAGCTTGGCCAGCACCCGGGAGACGTGGGTCTTCGCGGTGGCCTCGGTGATGACCAGCTCGGCCGCGATCCCCTGGTTGGACAGGCCGCGCCCCAACGCGCCGAGCACGTCGACCTCGCGCGGGGTGAGGTCGGCGAGGCGGGCGTCGGCGAGGTCCGGCGCCGCGCCGGGCGCGGGGTCGGCGGCGACGGTGGGCGTCGAGGTTCCCGCAAGCTGGGCGAGGACGCGCCGGGTCACCTCGGGCGCGAGGACGCCGTCCCCCGCCGCGACGCGGCGCACGGCGTCGAGCAGCGCGGCGGGCTCCGCCGTCTTGAGCAGGAACCCGGCGGCGCCTGCGCGCAGCGCGCCGTCCACGTACTCGTCCAGGTCGAACGTGGTGAGCACCAGGACGTCCGCCAGGCCCTGGGCGGCGATGGCGCGGGTGGCGGCGATACCGTCCGTGCCCGGCATGCGCAGGTCCATGAGCACGACGTCGGGCCGCAGCGCGCGGGCGTTGGTCACCGCCGCGTCCCCGTCGGCCGCCTCGCCCACCACCTCGACGTCGTCCGCCGCGTCCAGGAGCATCCGCAGGCCGGCGCGGATCGCGGCGTGGTCGTCGGCGATCAGCACGCGGACGACGGCGCCCGCCGCGCCGCCCCGGGTCGTTGGCGTCGTCATCCTCGGGTCCCCCTGTTCTCCCGACCGGCCTCCGCGCCGGCCGGCACCCGGGCGCGCACGGCCCAGCCGCCGTCGTCCGTCGCGGCGGCCTCGAAGGTGCCGCCCAGCGCCTCCGCGCGCTCGCGCATGGTGAGCATCCCGGTCCCGGCGCTGAGCGGCAGCCCGGCGGCGTCGACGAGTTCCCCCCGGCCCGCCGGAGGTGCGGCGTTCCGCACCCCCAGCACCACCGCGCCGCCGCGCGGTCGCGGCTCGCGGGCCAGCCGCACGGTCACCGCCGCCCCGGGCGCGTGCTTGCGCGCGTTGGTCAGGGCCTCCTGCGCGATGCGGTACAGGGCGTGCCCGACGGCGGCGGGCAGGTCGGCGCGGGCGATGCCGTCCGGGTCCTCGAACGTCACGACCGTGCCGTCCGCGCGGGCCGCGGCGAGCAGGTCGTCGAGGCGGTCGAGCCGCCCGGGCGCCGCGAGCGGGTCGCGCGGCGCGTCGGCGCGCAGCAGCTCGATCATGGACCGCATCTCCGTGAGGGACTCGACCGCGCTGGTGCGGACCTGCTCCAGCGCGCCGCGGTCGCGCGCAGCGTCCGGCGGGGTGCTGAGCGCCGCACCGGAGTGGATCGCGATGGTGGACAGGTGCGAGGCGATGACGTCGTGCAGGTCGCGCGCCATCGCCGCCCGCTCCGCGCGCACGGCCTCGTGCCGGTCGAGCTCGGCGATCCGTTCGAGGTCGGTGGCGCGCCTGCGCTCCAGCTCCGCGGTCCGCCGCGCCTCGTCCGCGCGGGACCGTTCCACGGCGGCCAGCTCGGACTTCTGCCGCACGTTGTCCGCCCACCACATCGGGACCAGCAGGATCGCGCTCAGGTTCAGGCCCGTCGTGACGAAGGCGCGCGCGTCGCGGGTCGCCTCGCCGGCGGCGACCGCCCCCGCGACGGTCAGCGCGACTGCCGTGCCCCACAGCCACCGGCGCGCCGTCGGGCCGGACCACATCGCTGCCGCGAACAGCAGGTCCCACAGCACGAGCAGGATCGCGAGGCTGCCGCCCCACGCCAGGTCCACCAGGGTGACGGCGACACCGCCGGCGAGCGCCAGCATCGGGCGAGAGCGCTTGACGAGCGTGAGGGCGCACCCGACGGCGAGGAGCGCGACCCGCCACCACGGCTCCGGCACCACCGCGCCGAGAGGGCCGCCACGGAAGAGGTCGACGAGCCCGACCTCCAGCAGGAGCCAGCCCAGCGCGAACAGGGTCAGGGCGGTGGCGACGTCGCCGCGCCGGTCGTCGCCGCCCCACACCCGCACGAGCCTCCCGAGGAGGGTGGGGGCGGTGCGGTCGGTCGTCACCGCACCATCCCAGCACAGGGAGCCCGACGGGGGATCGGTCGAAAGGTGTACCCCCGGTCGGCCGTGCAGGATCAGTCGTT
Source organism: Isoptericola sp. NPDC056134 (assembly GCF_042264825.1). Lineage (NCBI taxonomy): Bacteria > Bacillati > Actinomycetota > Actinomycetes > Micrococcales > Promicromonosporaceae > Isoptericola > Isoptericola sp. NPDC056134. Next base: position 39,846 of record NZ_JBHJVM010000026.1, on the reverse strand, counting down.
CGGGCGACGACGGCCGCCGGGCCGGCCGCGAGGATCGTCGGCATGGACCTCATCGACCTCGGCGGGCTGGAAGGCGCGGGCCTCGGCGTGCTCGCGGGAGCGCTGGTCGTGCTGGCGCTGATCGACTCGACCAGCTTCGGCACCCTGCTCATCCCCGTGTGGCTGCTCATGGCGCCCGGCCGGCCCCGACCGGCGCGGCTGCTCGCGTACCTCGGAACGGTCGCGGGCTTCTACCTCGCGGTGGGGATCGCGGTGATGCTCGGGGCGGGTGCCCTGCTGGACCGGTACGGCGACGTGCTGGACTCGCGGCCGGTGATGCTGCTGCAGCTCGCCCTCGGCGTCTTCCTGTTCGCGATCAGCTGGCGTTTCGACGGCAAGAAGGCCGAGGCGCGGGCCGCGCGCCAGGGCGCGAAGCCCGGGCGGCTGGTGCGCTGGCGGGCACGGGCCATGGGGATCGAGTCGGCCGCGGGCGCCGAGAGCACCGCGAGCACCGCGGGCACGACGACGCCGGACGGCGCCGTGGCGGGCCTGCTGCCCGGGACCGTCCCGACGTCGACGGTCGCGGCACCGAACGCGTCGCTGCTGCCGCTGCTGGGGTTGGCGCTCGGCGCGGTGGCTCTCGAGGTGGGGACGATGCTGCCGTACCTGGCGGCGATCGGCCTCATCACGACGTCGGGCCTCGGCACGGGCACGAGCGTCGGCGTCCTCGCCGCGTACTGCGTGGTCATGGTGCTGCCGGCGCTGCTCCTGCTGGGCGGGCGGCTTGCCGCAGCCCGGTTCGTCGAGCCGCTGCTGGCCCGGCTGGAGAGGTGGCTGTCCAGGAACGCCGCCGACCTCACGGGCTGGGCGCTCGGCATCCTCGGTGTGCTGCTGACGCTCAACGCCCTCGGCCGGCTCGGCTGGACGGGTTGATCAGGCCTCCAGCTCGTCCAGCACCCGCTGCAGGTTGGCGCGCGCAGTGCGCTGGTACCCGGCCACCCAGTCGCCGGAGTACCCGCGGGGCACGATCTCCACGACCAGGAGGCAGGCGAAGTACGCCCGGTAGAGGCGCAGGCGCTGCCAGGCGTCCGGGTCGCCCGAACCCGGCGTGCCGTGGCCGACGCCGAGGTCCCCGCCGGCGTCCCGGTAGCCGGCCAGCAGCTCCGCGTCCACGGCGCCGGCGCCGAGCTGGTCCGCGCCGACGAGCTCGAACACCGGGTCGCCCCACAGCGCCCGCTCGGCGTCGAACGCCCCGACCACCGTGCGGTCGGCGGGGTCGAGCAGCAGGTTGCCGGGCCACAGGTCGGCGTGCACGAGCCGCGGCGTCGTGACGGCGGCGAGCAGGTCGTGGTGCCGCTCGACGGCGGCAAGGAGCCGGTCGGCGGGCAGCTCGACGTCCCAGCGTGCGGCGTCGTCGAGGGCGGCGCGCACCATGCGCGCGAACGCCTCCGGCCAGGTGGCGGCGGCGAGGCCGGCCTCGGGCGCCGGGTAGCCGAACGGTTCGCGGGCGTCGTCGTCGCGGTCGAGGCGGTGCAGGCGGGCCATCAGGCCGCCCAGCGAGCGGCGGGCCCGGGCGGCGGTCGCCTCGTCCAGCTCGAGGGTGCTCCACAGGTCGCCGTCGAGGAAGGTCGTGACGAGCGCGTCGCCGTCCACGTGGGCGCGCGTCGTGTCGTGGTGCAGCACCCGCGGCAGGGGCAGGCCGGCGGCGTGGGCGACCCGGTCGACCGCCGCCTCCGTGCCGAGCACGCCGTGCTCGTAGCGCAGCAGGCGGGAGGTGTCCGCGCCGGTCACCTTCACGACCACCGTCCGCCCGTCGGCGAGGTCGGCGCGCACCACGCTCGCGAACAGGCCGCCGCTCAGCGGCGCCACGCGGCGCACGACGCCGAGCGGCGCGAGCAGCGCGAGGACCTGCTCGTCGGTGACCGCCGCCTTGGTGAGCACGCGCGTGAGCGTAGCGGCCGGTCAGCCCGCGAGGAGCGCGGGCAGCTCGAGCAGCGAGTCGACGACGGTGGTGCGCGCCGCCTCGGGCCGCTCGGCGTGCAGGTACCCCCACGGGCCGCGGCGGACGAGGATCGGCATCATGCCGGCGTCGGCGGCAGGCAGGACGTCGTTGTCGAGGCGGTCGCCGACGTACGCGATCTCGGCGGCGGGCACGCCGGAGAGCTCGGCGACCTTCGCGAAGAACCCCGGGTCGGGCTTCTGCACGCCCCACTCGTCAGAGGTGCGGATGGCGTCGACGGGCAGGTCCATCGCCTCGAGCGCGGCGCGCGCCTGCGGCGGCTGGTTCCCCGCGACGACGACGGCGAGCCCCGCGGCGCGCAGCGCGGCCAGCGCCTCGCGCACGTCGGGGTAGAGGTCGTCGGCGTCGAAGTTCTCCCGCAGGCCGGCCGGGTCGTCCGCCGCCCACCGCTCGATCTCCGCGGGGACGTCGAGGTCCGGGCGGACCATCTCGAACGCGTGCCGGTGCGACAGGTCGAGGGCCGCGCACCCGCCGAGGACGCCCAGGAACGTCAGGGCCGGCACGCCCAGGCGGTCGGCCCAGCGGGTCCAGATCCGGGTCTCGTCGATGAGGGTCTCGCCGACGTCGAACACCACCGCACGCACCATGCCCGTGACCCTATCGGGCACGCGCCCTGGCATCCTCCGCGCTGCCGGAGGACAGCCTGTTGTCAGCGTCCGTTCAGATCCTGCGGCTATCGTGCGGAGCATGGCTGAACCGCGCGAAGCCCAGGCAGTCCCCGTGACGCTGTCGACCGCCTCGGTGTATCCGCGCCGCGCGGCGTTCGCGTTCGAGGTGGCGGCCGAGCTGGGGTACGACGGCGTCGAGGTCATGGTGTGGTCCGACCCGGCCACGCAGGACCCGGCCCAGCTGCAGCGGCTGTCCGACGAGCACGGGGTGCCGATCCGGTCCGTGCACGCCCCGACGCTGCTGGTCAGCCAGCGGGTGTGGGGCCGGTCGCCGGCCGACAAGCTGCGCCGGGCCGTCGACATGGCGGGTGAGCTCGGCGCCCCGACCGTCGTGGTGCACCCGCCGTTCCGCTGGCAGTACAAGTACGCCCGGCAGTTCCAGGACCTCGTGCACGAGCTCAACGAGGCCAGCCTCCACCAGGACGGCGGCGTCACCGTCGCGGTGGAGAACATGTACCCCTGGAAGCCGCGCTCCCGCGGCGACCGCGAGCTGAAGGCCTACCTGCCCGGCTGGGACCCGGCCGAACACGACTACGACGCCGTGACCCTCGACCTCTCCCACGCGGCGATCGCCCGTCAGGACGGGCTCGCGCTGGTGCACGGCTTCGGCGACAAGCTGCGGCACGTGCACCTCGCCGACGGGACGGCGTCCGGCCGCGACGAGCACATGGTGCCCGGCCGCGGCGACATGGCGTGCGACAAGGTGCTCGAGGAGCTGGCGCGGCGCGACTACGCGGGCGACGTCGTCGTCGAGATCTCCACGCGCAAGGCGCGCACCGCGAGCGAGCGGCACGCCGACCTGCAGGCCGCGCTGAAGTTCGCGCGGGCGCATCTCGCCCCGGTTCCGGAGCCGTACCAGCCGCCCCCGCCGGAGCACCACCACCTGCCTGCCGACGCCTGGTAGGCGCCGCCGGTCGTGGCGTCGCGGTGTCGTGGCGGCGCGGTCAGGCCACGGCGACGCGGGCGCCGACGGCGCGCAGCACGAACGCCTCGGTGGCGCGGATCGCGCGCTCCCGTGCGGCGGGGTCGTCCGGGATGAGCCTGCCCGACAGGCACGCGTTGACGAGCTGCACGGTCGGCTCGATGTCCTGCTCGGGGAACTCGCCCTCCGCGATCCCCGCGCGCAGGATGCGCTTGAGGATCGACTCGACGATCTCGGCGTGCTCGCGCAGCCGCGCCTGCGTGGTGCGCGAGAGCACGGTGCGCAGGTCCGGGCCGGGCGCGAGGTGGAAGACGCGGGTGAGCTGGGCCTGCTGACGGATGTACGTCCGGAGCTGTTCGACGGGGTCGGCCACCTCGGCGAGCGCCCGCTCCAGGGTCTGCGCGTACTGCTCGGTCTCGTGGGTGATGAACCCGAGCAGCAGGGCTTCCTTGTCGGGGAAGTGGTTGTAGACCGCGGTGCGACCGACGCCGGCCGCCGTCGCGATGTCGGCCAGCGTCACGGAGTCGAACCCTCGCTCGGACATCAGCGTCGAGAGGGCGGTGAACAGCTTGTGCCGGGTCATCTGGCGGTGCTCGTGCAGGCTCTTCCCGATGATCTTGGGCATGCTGACATCATAGGCATCCGTTGTCAGCACCTCTGGACGCTAGGGTGCGGTTGTGACCGACCCCACCGCTCAGCCAGACGGCATCGTCCCCGACACCAAGGACTGGACCTGGGTGCTGGAGCGCCCCTGTCCGGACTGCGGCTTCGCGGCCTCCGAGATCGCGCCGTCCGACGTCGGGCCGGCCGTCCGCGAGACGTTGCCGCGCTGGCGCGTGGCCCTCGCCCGCCCCGACGTCGCCGCGCGGCCCCGCCCCGAGGTCTGGTCGACGCTCGAGTACGCCGCCCACGTGCGCGACGTCTTCCGCATCTTCGACGAGCGCCTCGCGCTGATGCTCGCCGAGGACGACCCGGCGTTCGCGAACTGGGACCAGGACGTCGCCGCCCTCGAGGGCGACTACGCCCACCAGGACGTCGCGACCCTGGTCGCCGAGCTCGACGCCGACGGTGCCGCCGTCGCCGCGGCGTTCGACGCCGTCGCGCCGGGCGAGGAGGAGCGCACCGGGCGCCGGTCCAACGGCTCGGTCTTCACCGTCCGCACGCTGGGGCAGTACTTCCTGCACGACGTCGTGCACCACCTGCACGACGTGCGCGCCTGACGGACCTCGTCTCGCGTCTGCGCAGGTCACACGTTCGCAACACGGTCGTGACACGCAGGTGACGGCGGGGCCGGTACGGTCCGCGCCATGGCCAGGGTCACGGCGCTCGTCCCCGCGGAGCACACCTCCGACCACGTGCTCGTCGTGCCACGTCCGGCCGGCGACGGCGGCGGCCCGGGCCACGACCTGCCCGAGCTGGCTGCGGCCTGGTTCGACGACGTCGGCTGGCTGACCCCGCCGTCCGCCGCCGGACCGTCCCGGACCGGCGGCGGGGCGCGGTTCCACGGGGTGCGGGCCGCGGCCCGGCCGTCCGCGGGGGTGCTGCGGCTCGGCGAGGAGCACCGGGCCACGGGGCCCTTCCCTCTCGACGCCGACGCGGCCGCGGCGCTGGGGTGCGCGCACCCGGCCGAGGCCTGGGCGCTGGGCCGCGCGGACGGCGCGCTCGACGTCCGGGGCGGCCGGCCCGGCGTGCACGACGACCGCGACGGGATCGCGCGGGCGTTCGCCGCGGCGCTGCCCGTGGGGGAGGAGCTGCGCGTCGTCGGCTGGGCGGTCGCGGTCGCCCGACGCGTGTCGGGGCTGCTGCTCGCCGACGGCCGGCAGGTGCTGCACCCCGACCCCGGCGCTGCCGTCGACCTGGCGGTCTGGCCGGCACGCCCGGTGCCCGCCGGGGAGCTGCTCGAGGTGGTGCGGGCCGTGGTCGCCACCTCGACCCTCGAGGCGGTGCCGGGCGGCCCCGGCCACCGGGTGCTCGCCCGCACGCCGTACGACGGCGACCTCGTGGTCACCCAGGAGGCGGCGGGCCGGCTGCCGCGCGCGCTCGCGGACCGGTCGTGGCCCGACGAGGTTCCCGCGACGGTCGTCCGCCTGGCATGGCGGCCGCAGGACCCGTACGAGCTGGGGGTCTCCGACCCGTCGGGGCTGCACGTGATCGCCCGGGACCGTGCGCGTGCCCTGCTGGCGCGGGCCGCGACGCTGCTGCACGGCCGGGCGGGCGGCGCCGTCGTCGACGACGCGGGCTTCGAGGTCACGGCGCCCGAGCTGGAGCTGCGGCGAGCGGCCCCGACGCCGGGCGCGCGCGCCTGGGTGTGAGGCGGGGTCGTCCACAGCCCCTGTCCACAGCCCCTGTCCACAGGGCGGGGTGGACGGGGGTGCGCTCTCCCGTGGCGCTTCACCTGCGACGTTCCACGGTGGAACGGTGTGAGGGCGCTCGCCGGGGGCCGTGCGGAGGTGCGGGGCCGGCGGGACCCGATGCCCGCGGAAACCGCGAGATCCTGCGGATCGCGCGACGGTCCAGGCGGTGTGGGCCAGGCCGGTTTGGGGCGGTCCGTGGTCCCGGCGGGCGGGCGGGGGCGTGTCGCGCCCGGCGCGTCGTCCACAAATTTCTTCCACAGGCCTGTGGGTGACGTGGGGATTCCGCGGGTCACCCTGTGGACGAGCCTGTGGCCGGAGGATCCACCCGGAAAACCTGCTCCACACCCCTTGCACCGCATCCGTAGCAGGTCTAGAAACGTGCGTACCGGTCTTGCGGAGATCGGGTCGGAGATCACCTGAGAAGGTGGTCGCCCGCCCGCTCCACGGGACACGGTCGACCGGAGAACGACGGGCCGTCCCGTACCGCGGTGCGGGTTGTGGGTGACGACACAGGTGTCTGTACGGGGCCGGAAGACCACCCGCGTCCGGCTGTTCGTGGAGAACGGGTTCTGCAGAGGCGACGACGCACCAGGCCTCGACGGGACACGGCGAGCGGTCGGGGTCGTGACGTCGCCACGGCACCCCTGGTCCCCGGGACCGTCGACCAGGGGTACGCGGTTCTCTCCGAGGCCCCCCGGCCGCCCCGGGGGGCCTCGGCACGTCCGGACCGCGTGCTCTCGCCGTCGCGCCGCGCGGCCTACGCTCGGGCCATGAGCAACCTCGAGACCCGCCCGGCCGAGCGCACCTGCACCGCCGGCGACCGCCCGGCCGGCGTCGAGCTGCTGACCGCCCGCGACGTCCCGCTCGGCGGCCCCCGCGCGATGACCGTGCGGCGCACCATCCCGCAGCGGCAGCGCTCGCTGGTCGGCGCCTGGTGCTTCTGCGACCACTACGGGCCGGACGACGTGTCGGCGTCCGCGGGCATGCAGGTGCCGCCGCACCCGCACATCGGGCTGCAGACCGTCTCGTGGCTGTTCGCGGGCGAGATCCTGCACCGCGACTCGGTGGGCTCCCTGCAGACGGTGCGGCCCGGGGAGCTCAACCTCATGACCGCGGGCGTCGGCATCTCCCACTCGGAGGAGTCGCCCGCCGAGGGCCGCCCGCCCCAGCTGCACGGCGTCCAGCTGTGGACCGTGCTGCCCGAGGCCGACCGGACCTCCGCGCCGCACTTCGAGCACCACGGCGACCTCCCGGTCGCGACGCCGGGCGGCGCACGCGTGCAGGTGTTCATGGGCGGGCTCGAGGTCGCGGGGGAGCGGCTGGTGTCCCCGGCCCGCACGTACACGCCGATCGTCGGCGCCCAGCTGGACCTGCCCGCGGGCGGGAGCGTCACGCTGGGGACGGACCCGGGCTTCGAGCACGCCCTGCTCGTCGACGCCGGAGACGTCACGCTCGAGGGCGAGACCGTGCCGCCCGCCGCGCTCGGCTACGTGGCCCCCGGCCGCGAGAGGCTGGTCGTGACGGCGGGCGCCACGCCCGTGCGCGCCGTCCTCATCGGCGGCGAGCCGTTCACCGAGGACGTCGTCATGTGGTGGAACTTCGTGGGCCGCACGCACGACGACGTGGCGCGGGCCCGCGCGGACTGGATGGCGCAGGTCGCGGACTCCGGCGAGGGCACCCCGACCCGGTACGCCGACGGCGCCGCGGGCCGCCGGTTCGGCGAGGTGCACGGGTACGCGAGCGGCCCGCTGCGCGCGCCGGTGCTGCCCGACGTGCGGTTGCGGCCGCGCACCCGTCGCTGACGCGCCGACGGGCGTCGGGTCAGGTCCGGGGGAACGTCACGCGCACCTTCGCGACACCGTCGGACGTGGAGCGCACGGTGAGGCGCATCGCGCCGGAGCGGGTGGTGAACGACGAGCCCTCGCGCAGGTTCGAGCGCCGGGCGGACTCCTTGCCCATCGGCACGATCAGGTGCTCGCCGGGATAGGCCCAGGTCGATCCCCGCCACCCGAGACGGCTCACGGTGACGCCGTACGAGACCGTGTAGTCGCTCGCCACCCGCCACGGCATGCCGCCGAGGTACCGGTACGTGGCCCCCGACGGGCGGCGGAGCTCCACGTAGTAGTACTGCCCGGTCTTCGGGTCGACGGCGCGCAGCAGCGTGGGCCGGCTGGTGCTGCGGTGCCGGGCGTCGAGCGTGACGGTGCGGGCGCCGCCCTTCCTCGTGACGGTCACGACGTCGGACGACGGGAGCACGCCCAGGCGCTTCTTCTGGGCGCCCGACAGCGGGGCGGTGCCGACGGCGGCGAAGTCGGCACCCATGAGGTCCATCGGGTCGAGCCCCTCGACCGCACCGCAGCGGGAGGACGTGAAGGTGCGGTCCGGGACGTCCCCCGTGCACCAGCCGACGCCCGAGTGCTCCAGGCCCATGTTGTGGCCGAGCTCGTGCGCCAGCGTGGACACCGCCGTCGCGTACTGCGGGTGCGTGAATCGGGAGCTGCGGGCCGCACCGCCCGGGCCGCCGAACAGGGAGAACGACCAGCCGCCCGGGTTGTCCCGGCTCGCCTTGCTCGGCAGCGAGCCGAGCCCGAGCGTGCCGCCGCAGGTCTCCGACTCGCGCGAGCCGCCGGGGTAGTCGCCCCGGAGGTACGGGAAGAGCACCACGAGGTGCTCGCGCGTGCCCGGGCCGCGGGTCGTGGAGTCCCACCACCCGGCGCCGTAGTGCGCGCGCCCGCCGCGCTTCACCTGCGTGAGGATGCGGCCGGTCGTGGTGCACCGGCCGTCGCCCGTGTCGACGCGCTCGACCGCCGAGGAGCGCACGAACCTGACCCGGCCGCCCGACTGCTCCGACCAGTACGCCGACACCTTCGCGAGCAGGGCGTCCACGTCGGCGTCCCGCACCAGCCGCGCCGCCCGGGTCTTCGACATCCAGCGCGGCGTCGCGACCGCGACGTCCACCCGGTGCACCGTGCGGTCCGTCCGGGCGCGGAGGGCGGTGCCTGCGAGGTCCGGCCGGGTGACGGCCGACTGCCAGCGCACCGTGTCGTCGACGACGTCGCCCGGCGGGGCGTCGTCGATGCCGGGGGTGTCCGCCACGGCGCTCGGGACCGCGGCGCTCGGGACGGCGGCTGCCGTCGCCGGGGCGCCGACGGCCGCGAGCGGCTCCGCCAGCAGCGCGGCGGTGACGAGGGCGACGACGGTGATCGCGCGTGCCTGCATGGTTCCCCCCCGGGCTCCGGATGCGCGCCGGGCGGGCGCGATCGGCACGAGCAGCGTAGGCACCGGTCCTGTCGTGCCGCCCGTGGGACCGGGGGTGAGGTGCGTCGGTCAACGGGTGAAATCGTCGCCCAGGGCGCTCACCCGAGGCGCAGCTCGACCACCGGCACGGCCTGCAGCCAGTCCGCCTCGCCCCGCTCGCGGGCAAGGGGCTCGGCCCACTCGGCGAGGACCGGGCCGAGCTGCGCCCACGGCCCGGGGTGTGCGTCGGTGTACGCGCGCAGGACGGCGGCGCCGTCGTCCGGGTCCAGCACGACGGCGCGGGACCGGACGTCGCGCCGCGTCCCGATCGACACGAGCACGCGCGGGTCGGCCTGCACGTTGCGGAACCACTGCGACCGCGGCCCGAGCCCGGCGACGACGACGGCGCGGTCCGGCGCCGGCCGCGCGACCACCTCGAGCACGACGTACCGCCGCTCCCCGCTGCTGCGCCCGCGGTGCTGCATCATCAGCAGCCGTCCGCCGGCGAGGAAGCCCAGTCCCGCCCGGAACAGGCCGATCGGAGCGCGCACGAACCAGCGGGTGTGCAGCATGCGGGACGCGAGACTCATGCCCGCGAACGTATCGTCGCCGTCCGTCGTCGTCCCGTCGGCGCGGCAGTTCGGGCTCACGGCGGCAGCTCGAACTGCCGTCGTGAGCACAGAGTGCCGCGCCGAGCATCCGGTCGGGGAACGACGAAGGCCCGGACCGAACGGTCCGGGCCTCGCGGTGGAGCGGGTGACGGGAATCGAACCCGCGCTGTCAGCTTGGGAAGCTGACGTTGGCCGATTTCCCGCCCCTGAGCCTCGTCAGGATCGGCGCGATCCTGCGGGGCTACCGTACCTGGAGATGCACCGAGGAGTACCGAGTGGCACACCCGAGTGGCACGTAGTGGCACGACGGGTTCTCCATCGCCATCGCCGCCCGTGTGGCAGGCATATCGTCGGACCGATGTCCACGAATAGGAGCCGGTGGCGGATCGTCGCTCCCGACGGTGCTGAGACACTCGTCGACGGGACGCTCGTCGAGGTGTGCGACCAACACGACATGGCCGGCTGCATCCTCGCCGGATGCGCGGAAGCTCTTGGCTGGACGATGACGAATCTCGACACCGGTATGACCACGGTTCCGGAGGATGTCGACCCTGCGTTCCGAAACGCCCTGCACGACTAGCTTGGCCGGGGCCACCTGCGCGAGATCGCGGCCGCGACCCTGGAGATGTCGTCGGCAGCGTTGCGGCGGAGTAGTTGAACAGGCGTCTCCCGGTTCCGGCCTACCTCCGCGGACAGGAACCACACGATCGTCGCGGCTTCGTGTCGGACGTCGTCGCCGACGAGGTCAAGGATGTCCTGCAGCCGTGCGGGTGGGAGGCCACTGGGGTCGAGCTGACTCAACGGCACCAGGTAGCCATTCTCGGCGCTTCGAAGTGCCAGCAACATCCCCTCGCGGATGTACCGGCGCGCCGTCTGGGCGGCAACCCCACGGTTAGGGCGCGACGGCCCTCGCACGTAGTGGGCCGCCTCCTTGGCCGGCATGCCGAGCACCGCTTCAGGTACCTGGACGCCCGGAGGCTCTCGGGGTGTGGGTTCGGGCTCGTCGCGCAGCAACGCCGAACAGGGCTGGTGGAGCGCCCGCACGCGCTCCACGGTTTGTTCATCGTGTGGCTCGTGCCGGAAGGTGACTACTCCGTCGGCGCTCACGACGACGGTCGTCCGGAACTGCATGCTGCTCATTGCTCACTCTCATCGTCGGCAACGCGCACAGCGAGCACCCGTGGGGTGCCTGTGCGCTGTTCCAGGCGGGGAGTTGCTGAGCGGCATCGCCGCATCATGTTTTCGTCTCAGCGAGCCACGGTGATCGTGGCGCGCCGCGCGAGTGTATCCGCGACGCGGTGCGCCCCGACATGGGCGCCCGCGCGGGCGTACCTGCAGACTGGAGACATGGGTTCAGACGTGACATCGATCCGCGTCAGCAAGAAATTGCGCGACCGGATCAAGGCTGGCGCCAAGACGCACGGGGAGTCGCTGTCCGCCTACCTCGCGAGGGCGCTGCGTGAGCTCGAGCAGCGCGAGTTCCTCGATGCCGTCGCTGCGCGGCAGTACGACGACGCGGACCTGGCCGAGTATCGGCAGTGGGAGCAGGCCGACCTCGGCCCATCCGGGGAAGCGACGCCGTAACTGTCGTTGGGTGTCAGCGTCGTGACAGGCAACACAGATTTCCCCCTTGCGGGTGCCAGGGATGGTGTCTATGTTGGCAACACCCACCCGGACTACTTCGGTAGGCGGGCCCAGAGCCAGATCCCTTCGGGGATCTGGCTCTTTGTCATTCCCAAGAGTTGGGGCGCGTGATCGCCCGGCCGTCGGCGCCGACAACAGGGCTGGGAAACTGTGCTTGGACGAGCGGCTCGCGTCGCACCCTCCGTCGCTCGTCGCCGATCAGCGCCGGGTACCTGCTGCTTCGCGGATCTGCCACGATCACCCGCTTGCCGAGCTGCGTGCGGACGACGTCGACGGCGGGCTGGATGTCCGAGTCGTTGCTCACGACCAGTGCGGTGTCGAAGCGATCCTGGAAGCCGTCCACGACCAACTGGACAGCGAGGTTGACGTCTGAGCCTTTCTCTTCGGTCTTCATCACCTGAACCGTGCTGCCGCGGCAGCAGGAGCAGGGCAGTTGGTGGCCTCCGCAGCAGTCGCACGAGTCAGGCGAGATTCGGAACATCCGGGGCTTGGACACCTTGAAGATGCCCTCGAGGACGTCGACCGTGGGCAGGGTGGCAAGGGCGCGGAGGTAGGCGTCCTGTCGGACATGGGCATCGGGGTCGTCGGGCCGGCCGGTGATACGTGCGGTGCAGTAGACGATCCGCTCGACGGCGTACCCGGGTAGGAGAAGTCCGCTCCACGCTGCCAGGTCGAGCCACTTCTCCGTCGACCCCTTGAGCGCGCCGTAGTACAGGTTGAACCCGTCGATGTAGACACACGCCCGACCCCTCGATGACATGCGAAAACACTACTGGGCGGGCACCGACAGGGGGCGAGCCAGTAGGGCGAAGTCATCTACGCGGCCCAAGGTGGCGCTACTCGAAGAAGTCCTCGTCGACCTCGACCACTCGGAAGACCTGTGTCTCCTGAACGCCGACGCCGTGGGTCAGCATTAGGCGGGCGAGCCGATTGCCGTCGACGAGCACGATCCGCGGTGTCACAGAGACAGCGAAGTCGCGGGCACCCTTACTGAACCTACCGGTCGTGATGAAGACACCGCCCGCCGCGCCGACAGCGTGCAAAGCGCCCAGGAACCCCTGGACCTCGGGGCGTCCAACGCTGGTGTCCAGCGCATACCGCTTGGCCTGGACGTAGACGCGGCCGATGCCGAGGGCATCCTGGTTGATGACCCCGTCGAAACCGCCGTCGCCGGGGCCACCCATGTGCTGGACGTCGTCCTCTGTGCCCCCGTAGCCCATGGCGTGCAGGACCTTCAGGACCGACTTCTCCAGGAACTCCGGTTCGCGGTCGTGCAGACGCTGGAGCAGCTCGGACTCGACGTCGGCGTCGATCCGGGCGATGGCGTCGGCCGCCTGTTCCAGGGGCGACACGGAGGCGTCAACGCCGCCTTCGTTCCCCGTGGCTCCGGTGGCGCTGCCCTCGCCGCGGGACCCGCGGCGGGCCTTGAACTCCCGGTACTCGGGAAACTGCTCCAGGTCGTCGAGAGTGACGGCCCTCCCGCGCTCGACAAGCAGCTGTCGACCGCGATCGTTGATGGCGTAGACGCCACGCTGCGGCTTGGTGACGGCGGCGGCGTGGAACAGGTAGCTCATGGCCCAGTTGACGCGGTTGTCGTAGCGACGTTGCCCGCTCGCGATGGTGGCCTCACGCTGCTCGGCGTTGATTCCGAGCGCGTCGGCGACTTCGCGAGCGACGTCTCGGGAGCGCCGCGGGCTCCCAGCGGCGAGCACCGCCAAAACAGGACCGAGCAGCTCGTGGAAACGCGGCAGTTGGTCGCGGGTCGCCGTTGTCACGAGTCAGTCCTTCTCGACGATACGCAGGGCAGGGAGGGAATCGACGATCCGGACGGTCTCGACAGAGACGGTGGTGACCTTGGCGATCAAGTCGAGGATGTAGCGAGGGTTGCCGACCTCCCGAGCCCAGTCGTTGGGGTCGTTGACGATGCCGGATGCCTTTTCGGTACGCACCTGGTAGCGGTCGATCAGCCAGTCGATCGCTGAACGGGAACCGAGCATGTACCGCTGCGCCACCTCGGGGATACCCGAGACAGTGATGGCGGGCGAGTAGACGATGCTCGTGTGGTCCTTGTCTCGGCCGCTGCCGGCGTAGGTCATCTTGCGAACTCGGTAGGCGTCGAACGCCGCTTCATCGCTGATACCTTCAGGCTCGCCTGTGACCGACAATGGAAACGGGGCGGCGTCCTCGTAGTTGATGTGGAGGTCGAGCAGCTGCTGGCCTGCATCTCGGAACGTGGTGAAGTCCTCCGCCTCGATACGAGGGATGCGCGGAAGGGATCGCTTTAGGTCTGCGGCGAACTGCTCGCGGTAGTCGGGCGAGTGGAGGAGCCCGTAGACGAACGCAAAAATGCCGTCCTTGCTCACGCCGGATCCGTACCAGTGTCGGTACTCGGCCAGCGTTGCGTCGGCGATGTTGTCGACCCGTCGGTAGCCGTCGACGACGTCGCCGTCCAGGTCGAGCACGCCGTCCTCGACCTGGTCGTAGGTGTAGCGGGCGAAGAACTGACCACCTGAGCCCGCACCGGTGACATGCAGGTTCGGGAGGCTATCCAGGGCTAGCACCGAGAAGGGGACCGCGGACCCAGCGCCGACCTGATAGATGCCGTAATTCTTGTGGGCCGAGGTAGGGAACATGGACGGCAGTTGACCACGCCGCTCGTTGAGCATCTCGTCGAAGTACACGCGCTGTTTCGAAAACGGTCTGTAGATGCCCTGGACGAAGCCCCCCACTCCAACTTGCGCGCGAAGCCCCCGAGCGAGTTTGGCGGTCAATCCAGCCGACCAACTTACCTTCGCCGGATCGGAGGCTACAAAGTCAACAACGTGATCCTTGGGTGTAGTGATCCTGTTGGTTGCCACATAGGCGGCGAAGCGATCGACCTCGCGGTTATAGAAGTCGACCGTTCGAACGACTGTCTCTCTCAAAGTCTGAGCGGAGTAGTTGTACACCCAGGCATCGCGACTGGTTGAAAGGCCAAGAGAGTAGGCATCGAAAATCGACGGTCGGCCACGATCGCCCAGGGGTTGGTAGGTGTCGAACGCGTCGGAACGCTGCTGGGTCCAGTCCCCAGCATTGTTGGGCACGATCTCGGTCCAGTCGATGGCTTCGACCTGATCGGTTGCCACGATTGCCAACTTCTGGTCCCGCGTGAGGTAGTCCCCGATGTCGTGGTAGTGGACCGTTGTGCGAGTGGTCGGCGTGCCAGGGTCCTTGACCAGGAACGTCACGGCGACAGTGTTCCGCGAGCCGGAGCCAAAAATCTTGCCGCCCTCCTTCTTTGACAGCTCGCCCGAGGTGCGTTGGTTGCCGCGGAGATTGTAAATGTACACGTCCGTGCACTCGGCGGTTAGCGTCTTGCGTAGTCCGTCCGCGTTGTTTGCCTCAATAAATCCGCCGTTGGTGACGAACCCGACCACGCCTGCATCCCCAATGCGTGTGAGTGCCCAGCGGATTGCCCGAACGTACGAGTCGTACAGATTGCGTTTCAGGCCGGCGCTCGATCGTGCGGCGAACGTCGACTCGATCGCCTTGTCGAGGCTTGGGTACTTGAGATTGGCGTTGTTGTCGTTGCCCGACGTCTGGCCGACCGAGTACGGAGGGTTGCCCACGATGACGCGGATGTCGAGCTTGCGCTGTGCCTCGACGCGGGAGTTGTTGGTGGTGAACACAGCTTGGTCGTCAAGGTCGTCGTCCTCGGTCATCTGGAAGGTGTCGGTAAGGACGATGCCGTCGAACCGCTCGTATGGGACCTGCGTGCCGTCGTCTGAGTCCAGGCCGGCCTGCTCCGTGCGTGCCTGGTGGTAGGTGGTCTCGATGTTGATGGCCGCGATGTAGTACGCCAGCAGCATGAGCTCGTTGGCGTGTAGTTCGGAGGCGTACTTGCGGGCGAGGTCGTGCGGCGTGATGAGCCCTGACGCGATGAGCCGAGTCATAAACGTGCCCGTCCCGGTGAACGGGTCGAGCACGTGCACTCCCTCGTCGGTGAGTCCCTTGCCGAAGTGCTGCCGTGAGAGGTGGTCGACGCCGCGGAGGATGAAGTCCACGACCTCGACCGGGGTGTAGACGATGCCGAGCGACTCGGCGGCCTTGGGGAAGGCGAGCTTGAAGAATCGCTCGTACAGGTCGGCGATGATGCGCTGCTTGCCCTCGGCGTTGTCGATGTTGGTCGCACGGCGCCGGACCGAGTCGTAGAAGCTCTCTAGGCTCTCGGTCTCGGAGTCGAGATGCGCGCCCTCCAGGGTGCGGAGCATGGTGTCCATGACGCGCGAGACGGGATTGTTCGCCGCGAACTCGTAGCCCTTGAAGAGCGCGTCGAACACCGGCTTGGTGATCATGTGCTGACTGAGCATCTGCACGGCGTCGTCGCGGCTGATGCCCGGGTTGAGGTTGTGTCGCAGCGCGGTGTGGAACGCCTCGAACTCGGCTGACGCGTGCCCCGAGTCGAGGATGGTCAGCAGGCGGGTGCGGTGTCGTTCGGCGATCTGAGCGACGTCCTTCGCCCAGTCCTCCCAGTACTTGCGTGAGCCGACCTTGCGCACGATCTTCGCGTACAGCGCGTCGCGGTACTCGCCGAGGGCTTCGAAGTTGAGCGTGGGCTGCACAGCCCGGCCGCCTTCGGAACCGCTGCCGGCGTCGTCGCCGCCGCCCCCGACTCCGATGATCTGGATGCGCTCGTCGCGGCCCTTGTTGAGGGCGATCTTGTTGACCATCGACTCGAACCGCTCATCGTGGGCTCGCAGCGCGCGGAGCACCTCCCACACGACCCGGTACCGTTCATTGTCTGCGAGCGCCGCTTCCGGAGTGGTCCCGGCGGGGATGCCGATGGGCAGGATGATGTAGCCGTACTTCTTGCCGGGGGCGCGGCGCATGACGCGGCCTACAGACTGGACGACGTCGACCTCGGACTTACGTGGGTTGAGGAACATGACCGCGTCGAGGGCGGGGACGTCGACGCCCTCGGACAGGCATCGGGCGTTGGACAGGATGCGGCATTCGCCGGGCTCGGGTTCGGCCTTGAGCCAGTCGAGGCGTTCGCTGCGGCGGAGCATGTTCATGGAGCCGTCGACGTGGCGCACATGTGCAGATAGCGGCTCGGTGTCGTCGTCTTCGCCGATGCCTGACAGCCTTGCGTAGTCCCCGGTGATGGAGGCGAAGACGTCGGCAAACGCTTGGGATGACCTGATGTCGCGGGCGAACGCGACGGCGCGCTTCATCGGTTCCGGGTCGCCGAGGAACTCCTGATCGGTGTTTCCGCGCTTGGCCAGGCCGTTCCAGCAACCGACGATGCGCGCGGCATCGTCGAGGTTGAGCTCGCCGTGGTCGGAGAAGTCGCCCTGGAAGGTGCGTGAGACGGTCCCCTCGTCGACGGCGAGCACCAGGACGCGGTAGTCGGAGAGTAAGTCGAGCTCGACGGCCTTGCCGAAGCCGAGGCGGTGGAACTCGGGCCCAAAGAGGGACTCGTCGTCCATCGACGCCAGGACGACCTGGTCGTCCGTCGCACGGGACTTGGCCGACTCCCCGTAGATGCGCGGCGTCGCGGTCATGTAGAGGCGCTTGGACGCGCGCAGGTAGGCGTCGTCGTGCACTCGGACGAACGCAGATTCCTCGGCACCGGCGAGCGTGGCACCGGTGGTGCGGTGGGCCTCGTCGCAGATCACCAGGTCGAAGTCGCCGAGCCCTTGCTGCTGCGCACGGTGGACGACATCGATCGACTGGTAGGTCGAAAACACGACCGTGATCCGGCCCTGGGAGCGGGTGCCGTCCTGTGCGGCCACCGCGAGGCGTGCAGGGTCGGTCGTCGCTGGGATCGGCAGGTCGACCACTGAGACGTCTTCACCCGGTCGTGCGCCTCCTCGGCCGACCTTGCCGTCCGAGCAGACGGCGAACGTCCGCAGCGACTCGGCGGCCTCGACGGACCACTCCGTGAGCGTCTGGGAGAGCAGCGCGATCGACGGCACGAGGAACAGCACGCTCCCGCCGTGCGGGACCAGGTCCTCGACGACCTTCAGGGACGTGAAGGTCTTCCCCGTGCCGCACGCCATGATGAGCTTGCCGCGGTCGGACGACGAGAAGCCGTCACGGACGGCCTTGAGCGCCTCGACCTGGTGGGGGCGGAGCTGCTTGCGTTCCTTCTGCTCCAGCAACTCCGGGGTCTCGAAGGAGAACTGGTCCCAGTCGATCGAGGACTCGATGAAGTGCTCGAGGCCGATGCGGGAGACCGGCTTGGACTGCTGGTGGATCGCCGCCTCGGCGTTCGGGCCCCATTCCAGCGCCGTCGACACCACGATGCGCCGTGCGAACGGATCCTTGCCCGACTCGCTGAGGAACGAGTCGATGTGCTGCTTCGTGAGCTTGGTCGCCGGGTCGTAGAACTTGCACTGGATCGCAACGAAGTCGCCGGAGTCGCGCTCCTGTGCGACGAGGTCGATGCCGGAATCGTGCCGCCCCCCGTTGCCCGGCCACTCGGGCCAGAGCCAGACGTCGGCGAAGCGTTCAGCCCAGACGATGTCTGCCTGGAGGAACGCCTTCGTCAGCCGCTCGAACTTCGCTCCCTTGTCCGCCTCCGAGGTCGCGGAGAAGTACAGCTTGTCCAGCAGGTCTTCGACGGTGCTCACGGGCGTCATCATGCCGCAGGGGTGCCAGGCACGGCTCATCGTGCGCTGCCCTCGGGCGCGCGCACGCGTAGGGACGCGCACAAAGCGCACCGTAATGACCGTGCGGGCCGTCCGTCCGCGACCTACGCTCATTCGGGACGACAAGCCGGAGGAGGGCGAGATGGAGACGACCGTGGGGTGCGACTGCGTCGTTGCCTCCGAGGAGGACGGCTGGCGTGAGACCCGCGGGCCGATCTGCGAAGCCCGGGACCGCGCCGAGTGGCGTGAGTTCGCTGAGCAGTTGGACGCGAATCTCGACGCGGTTGTCGCCGACATTCGCCGTGGCCGCTAGCCTCGCCCGGCCGACTGTCGCCGCGGTGCGTGACGTGACGAGTGCGCCCGACCCAGGATGGCTCGGAGTGACGCGTCCTACTCCGGGGTGGAGCGGTTAGCGGGCAGCGTCGACCGCCTCTGCCAGAGTGAGTCCGCCAGGCCCAGGCTCGAGTTCGGCCCACGCATGAGCAATGCGGTCACGCACGGCTTCCCCAAGCCCCTTCCCCTCGCAGTACGAGGTGATGGACACGTAGGTGTGCTTCCACAGCGGCTGCTTTTCGGCAAGGTCGAACGGGGCGTTCTGGTGCTCGGCTACCTGATCCATCTGCTCGGGGCTTAGGGGCAGTTTCCGCGCCTCTGCCAGCAGCTCGCGCGGGATCGTGTAGTTGAAGAGCACCGAGCCCACGACTTGCTCGTCAGGGTCCAGCAGGAGCGTGCGGACGACGTCGGCCGGCAGGCTCTCTTCGTCGGCAGCCCGAAGGCGGTCCTCGAGATTGCTCGACGCCGCCCAGGCGCGCAGAGTGCTCTCTCGGTCGCTCATGCACTGATCCTAGGGACTGCCGAGGGAGCGACGTGTCGTCCTTCGAACCGCCGGCGGCTCATGCGCGGTCAGTCGGGGAGGGGGGGGCGCCGCACCGATCGCAGTTGCGGCATCCCAAAAGGCAGTCTGGCGCCGCGGCTCACCAGGCGTCCGGCTCGTCATTCAGGTTCTCGTCACGGTTGGCGATCATGTCGGCACGCATCTGGTCGAGCCAGCGTTCCTGCTCGAGCAGGCGTAGGCCGCGCCGCAGAACGTGCGCTTCGGTCTCGCCCTCATGGGCGAGCTCGTCGAGGATGCGGCGGTCTTTGACGGTGAGGCGGAACCTCACGATGGGGGTCGGCACCATTCGAGGATAGGACTCGAAGCCGCGTCCCATGACGGTCGCCTCCGATGGAGCAGGGCCGTCAGCTCGCCAGTTCGTAGTGGTCTGAGGACACGGAGGTCCGCCCTGTAAGGAACCGGCCGGAGCGGAGACTCAGGTGTCCGGATGGGATGGAGGCGCGCTGGTTGAAGTCGTCTGCCGACAGTGGGTACTCGGCAGCGAGCGCCTTGGCCTTGCGCGCTGTGCCCCGAGAAGCCGCCGCCTCAGGGAAGAGTGTTCGGGACACGAGCAGGGCGAGTTCCTGCCATCCGAGTTCTTCGCGAGCCCGGGCGAGGTGGGTTGCGTCTGAACCGATGGAGCCCCCAAAGCCGCATCGTTCCCAGAACTTCGATGCGGTTTGCCAGACCCGCGCCGGCTCCACCATGTCGAGTGAACTGAGGCCGGTCTCGTCGAGAACCTCGCCCCGGAGCTCGAATTCGAGCCTGACGACCCCCGCCTCCACGTCGGCAAGTTCGAGGTTCCGGTCACGGTTCTTCGACCTCGCCGCGTCCTGATACATCCCTCCGCGGTGGTACAGGCGGGCCGACCAACGAGTGTTCTTGCGATATACCGTCTGGGCGCCGATGAGGTCGGGGTCTCGGTAGAGAAGGGTGGTCATCGGTCGTTGCGAACGGAGGGTGCTGATGGCGTCGAGGATCAGGGCCGGCGAGGGCACCCCGATGAAGTCACTTGCGACGTCGAGCCGCCGCAGCCGAACGTCAGGCATCGCTTGCGGGAACGCGACGTGCTCATCAAGCAACCTGACGAGTTCATCGACCACCGATCGCAGCTCATCGCACGTGGCCGGGCGCCGGTTGTCCCCGCGTAACCATCGCGGCACCGACAAGCTCGCCAGTACCCCCGGGACACCGCCCCGTCTGACGGCTCGAACGAGAAGTCCGTTCGCAAGGACGGTTTCGCTCGTAGTCGGAGTGGGCGCGCTGAGCTCACCCGTCATGCGGTCGAGGAATTGACGCTGCCGTTGGACTGGGAACGACGTGAAAACGTCCGCCGTGGTCCTGACGAAGACGTCGACGGTGTCGATGCCGAACCGACCCAGGTGGTCAAAGTTTGACCCCGTTTCGGGGCTGTCAGTGAAGGTGGGTCCGCGTCCGGGCCATGCGCAGGGCCCGGACGCGTCGACGCTCGTCACTGGAAGTGGCGCATCGGGTTGGTGACCGTCTTGCGCGCGATCACCGCGTTGCCCTGGCTCTTCGTGAGGTACACGCGCCGACCGAGCCGCACGGGTTCGATCTCGCCCTGACGGATCAGCTTCCGCGTGAACGGTTCACCGATCCCCCAGTAGTCGCACCAGTCCGGCACACTCATCAAGCGATCAGGGTTGTCGCACTCGCAGTGCGACCTGCAGTGGTCGTCGTCGACGATCGAGCCAACGGAGGGGAGGACGGGAGCGGCCACGATGGCCTCCTTCTTGCACGTCTGCACCAGGTCACGGCGGACCTGGGGACGCTCGCAGAATCGCGAACGGCGTGGGGTGGCGCCATTCACCTCCAGGCATCTCGAACAGTCTTGATGAGCTTCGGTGCGAAGCTGAGCGCCACCGTACACAACGGTGTGCGACCCTTTGGCTACGCGGCGCGAAGCCTTCCCGCGGTGTTCTCAGGGGCGGGCACCGACGTCTCCACCATCTCGCTGAGCCGCTCGGCAAGGGCCGTCTGGGCGTCCTTCACGACGTGCTGGTAGTGCATCGCGGACTTGGGGGAGGCGTGGCCTGCGATTGCCATGAGTTCGGCCAGGGACGCGCCCGTCCTGGCCCACAGCACCATCGCGGAATGCCGGAGATCATGCCACGTCAGGTCGTCCCGGTTGATCGTCGCGCGAGCGCGTCGGAACATCTGCGAGCGCGAGCCCGACCCGAGTGGCGTCGCGTTCGCGGTGCCGAACACCAGGCTGGCCTTGTCGGTCGGCGTGAACGTCGCCATGTGAGCGCGCAATGCCGCCGCTGCGGCCTGGGGGAGGGCGACGGTACGGCGGCTCCTGACAGACTTCGTCGGCCCGAACCAGTTTGGGCCGCAGTCCCGAGCGAGCGTCTGTTCCACCCGCAGTGTCCCGGCATCGAGATCCACGTGCTTGCGCTGCAGGGCGAAGAGCTCGCCGGCGCGCAGGCCGGTCAGCATCGTCACCACCACCGCAGCGCGGTAGCGATCAGGCATCGCGGCCGCGAGGTCGCGAGCCTCCTCGAACGAGACCGTCTCGCGCTCTCGCCGGTTCCGAGTGTCCCTCTGTCCGGCCCCAGGGATCGTGCAGGGCGTCGAGTGGATCAGCCCTTCCTTGACAGCCTGGTTGAAGCCGGCGTGCAGGAGGCGGTACGCCTGCGCAGGTTCTGTCTTTCCTGCGTTGGCGTCGACATCGTGCGGGAGCGTGGATCCAGCCGCGGCATGCTCCTGCCACGCCTTGCGGACTTCGGCAGGAATCCGCCCTGTCTCCGCGACGACCAGCCCGGCCGAGCGGGCCCATGAGCGGATGGCCCGGTTGATTGCCGCCGGGCTGCTCGCGGCCCGGTGTGCGCGGTCACGGGCTCGGCGTTCAGATTCCTTCGTCACGGCCGAGTGCCACTCACGAACAATCGCCTGGTTGATCGAGCGGAGCGGGAGATCCGCGAGCGCCGTGTGCATTCGACCGTGCGGTTGGGCGATCCAGGTCTTCAGCAGGCGATCGTTCAGTGAGGCCGTCGTGACGGCGATGTCGGTCCGGGTCTCGAGCCAGTGGGAAAGGAACGCGCCGAGCGGAATATCGCCGTGCTCGGGGCTGCGCCACACACCGTCCTGGACGGACACGGTCTCCCGGGCGATCGCGCGCTCTGCTTCCGCCTTGGTGGCAAACGTCTTGAGGGCGCGCATCCTGCCGTCCGGGCCGGTGTGCCGCGCCTGCCATCTTCCGGATGGGAGCTGGCGAACAGTCCCGATCGATCGGCGACGCTGCTTGCGTGCTGCCATGGTCTCTCCCGAAGTCGTAGTGGCACGTAGTGGCACGCGCCGACCTGGGAAGAGACTTGCAGACGGTATGCGACCCCTTCGCAGAGGCCGCTGACCTGCGGAAATGCTATGGAGCGGGTGACGGGAATCGAACCCGCGCTGTCAGCTTGGGAAGCTGAAGTTCTACCATTGAACTACACCCGCGCAGCAGCACCCTGACGGTGTGCGCGCCCCGATCATACCCAACCGGGGGTGATGCTCCGAACCGGTGGCCGGCACGCCGCGGACGGCGTGCCGGCGGCGGTGTCAGAGCGGGCGGATGTTCGACGCCTGCATGCCCTTGGGGCCCTGCGTGACGTCGAACTCGACCTGCTGGCCCTCGTTGAGGGAGCGGAAGCCGTCCGCGACGATGGCGCTGTAGTGCGCGAACACGTCGGCGGTGCCGTCGGAGGGGGCGATGAAGCCGAAGCCCTTCTCCTCGTTGAACCACTTCACAGTTCCGGTGGTCATGGTGTCTTCTCTCGTTGATGCGACGGACCCGCGAACCGGGGTCCGGTCGTCGCACCCGGGCGGGTGCGGACGGTGTGGGCGCGGGCTCGGCGAGCACGCGGGACGCCGTGGCGGGACGGGGCGCGCAGCCCCGTCGCCTCGGCGAGGGTGGGGACGACGGCGACGGGCCGCGAGAAGCGGTCGTGCACGTGATAGCCGTCCGGGAGTCGGGTGATCATGCCCCCGTACTCGCCGTCGACCGTCGCGACCCACAGGTCGTCGTCGGCCCGGCGCCACACGGGGGTAGGTCGGGTGCTGCCCTCCGCCGCGGATGCGGACGTGGGCCTTGCGATGGTGGAAGAAGTGATGCTCTCTGCTCTGCTCTCGTTCCGCGCGACCCGGTGTTCGTCGGGCGGAGATCGTCGTGGACGGCGGTTCGCCGTCGGCGCGCGGACCTGGCTTCGATGCGAGGTACCGAAGAGTGCCGGGGTCGGATCCCGCGGCGTGCGCGGCCTCCATGGTACACGAGGCGCGGCCGGGCTCCGGCGCCGGACGACGGGGCACCCGCCCGCCGACGCGACTACCGTGTCCCCGTGCTGCTCTCCGACCGCGACATCCGGGCCGAGCTCGACGCCGGGCGGGTCGTCCTCGACCCCTACGACCCGACGATGCTCCAGCCCTCCAGCATCGACGTCCGCCTCGACCGGTACTTCCGGCTGTTCGACAACCACAAGTACCCGTTCATCGACCCGTCGCAGGAGCAGCCCGAGCTCACGCGCCTCGTCGAGGTGTCGCCGGACGAGCCGTTCGTGCTGCACCCCGGCGAGTTCGTGCTGGGGTCCACGTTCGAGTCGGTGACGCTGCCGGACGACGTCGCGGCGCGGCTCGAGGGCAAGTCGTCGCTCGGCCGGCTGGGACTGCTCACGCACAGCACGGCCGGGTTCATCGACCCCGGTTTCTCGGGGCACGTCACGCTCGAGCTGAGCAACGTCGCGACGCTGCCGATCACGCTGTGGCCGGGCATGAAGATCGGCCAGATGTGCTTCTTCCGCCTGTCGTCGCCGGCGGAGCACCCGTACGGCTCGGACGCGTACGGCTCGCGGTACCAGGGGCAGCGCGGTCCGACGGCGAGCCGGTCGTGGCAGTCGTTCCACCGGAGCGAGGTCTGAGCGCCGCGCGCGGACACGGCACCGGGGCGCCTGACGGGCCGTTCCGCGACGGGGCGGGACGTCGCTACGCTCGGTCCCGCCGCGCCGGCACCGGCGCGCCCCGGTCCCGGAAGGAGATCCGCCAAGTGGCCCAGAACCAGCCCGCACTGCCGCCGCTGCCCCAGGTGGCGGCGCAGGGTCATCAGGCGCGTCACCTGCTGGGGGTGCCGTCGGACGTCGTCGTCGACGAGATCGAGGTCCTCGCGATGTCGCGGTTCGTCGGCACACGCTGGGACGTGGTCCCGGCGGACCTGCCCGGCGCGGACGTCCCCGTGGGCCGCATGGCGAACCCGGGGGAGCCCGGGGTGCTGCGGCTGTCGC
Organism: Isoptericola sp. NPDC056134; assembly: GCF_042264825.1. Lineage (NCBI taxonomy): Bacteria > Bacillati > Actinomycetota > Actinomycetes > Micrococcales > Promicromonosporaceae > Isoptericola > Isoptericola sp. NPDC056134. The sequence goes on along the minus strand of NZ_JBHJVM010000026.1, from coordinate 15,629 downwards.
GGCACAGCGTCGTCTCCGGCCCGTACGCGCCGTCGGGCAAGGGTGTGGACGCGGGCCTGCCGGGCGGGACCGCGTTGGTGTTCGACGTCGTGTGCCCGCGCGAGCGCTGGGACGACGCGGCCCGCTTCGGCGGCGACCGCGACGGCCTCGGGCGGGCGTTCCCCGCGGCGCTGCCGAACCGCGAGGAGGAGCGGGTCGTCTCCTGGCTGCTCCAGGCGGCGCGCCGGCTGGGCGGCTCGGTGCGGCTCGACGTCGCGGGCGCGTGGGACGACGCGGACGGCGGCCGGCGCGCGGCCGGCCCGGGCGTCGTGCTGACCCCCGACCCCGACCGGGCGGTGGACCTCACGGTGTACTCCGACATCTGGCTGGACCCGCAGGCCGCGCACCGCGTGCTGCAGGCCACGCACCCGCGGGTGCGGCTCGCGACGGAGGGCCGGCCGTACCAGGGCCCGCCCGCGGGGATCGCGGACCGGCCCCTGTACCCGGGCGAGCCGCTCGACCCCGAGGTGCGCAAGGCGATCCACGAGCGCGCCGACGACGTCGACATCGAGGCCCTGCAGGCGCCGATGGTGCTCGACGCGTACGGCCTGACGACCGACCTCGGCCTCGACGGCTCCGTCACCGTCGAGGTGATCGGCGACGAGACGCTGCCCCTGCTGGTGCGCGAGCTGCCGTGGGCCGCCGCGGGCGCCGTCTGCTACCACGTGCGCTGGGACCCGCCGGACCTGTACGAGGCGAACCAGGAGTTCCCGCAGGCGGCGCACGTCGTCGCCCGCCGGCGTGCCGCCGACCTCGTCGGGAAGATGGCGGTGGCGATCCACGCCGCCGTGGGCGGCGAGATCGCGGACGAGGCCGATTTCCTGCTGGCCCCCGAGGACCTGTAGGGCCGGCGTCGAGCGCGACCCAGGTCACACCGGCGTGTCATCTCGTCAGCGTCGGACCATCGCTCGATGCCGGTAAAGTAAAGCCGACGCCCCGCCCCTCGACCGGACGGAGTGCTGTGCTCTCAGTGCTGCTCTTCACCTTCCTGCTGGCCCTCGCGGCGCCGGCTCTGGTGGCGTGGGTGGGCAGGAGAGCCTTCTGGGTGCTGGCCCTCGGGCCTGCGTCGGCCGCCGCGTACGCGCTGGCGATGACCCCCCGGGTGACGGCGGGAGACTTCCCGACCACCGAGGTGCCCTGGGTGCCCGGCCTGCACCTGTCGATCACGCTGCAGCTCGACACGCTCGCGTGGTTCATGCTGCTCGTGGTGGGCGGCGTGGGTGCCCTGGTGCTGCTCTACTGCTCCGCCTACTTCGCCCGCGACGCCCTCGGCCTCGGCCGGTTCGCCGCCGTGCTCACGGCCTTCGCCGCCGCCATGGTCGGCCTCGTCGTCGCCGACGACCTGCTGCTCCTGTTCGTGTTCTGGGAGCTCACCACCGTCTTCTCCTACCTGCTGATCGGCCACTACGCCGACCGCAAGGCGTCCCGCCGCGCGGCCATGCAGGCGATCGTGGTGACGACGGCGGGCGGCCTGGCCATGCTGGTGGGGCTCATCATCCTCGGCGTCGTGGGCGACACCTGGCGCGTCTCGGAGCTGGTCGCGGACCCGCCGTCGGGCACCGCGGTCACGTGGGCGGCGGTCTGTCTGCTCGCGGGCGCCGCGACGAAGTCCGCCCTCATCCCGTTCCATTTCTGGCTCCCCGCGGCGATGGCAGCCCCGACGCCGGTGTCCGCGTACCTGCACGCGGCGGCCATGGTCAAGGCGGGTGTCTACCTCGTGGCGCGCTTCGCCCCGGCGTTCGCCGACCTGCCCGTCTGGCGCTGGCTGGTGCTGGTCCTGGGCGGCGGCACCCTGCTGCTGGGCGGCTACCAGGCGCTGCGGCAGCACGACCTCAAGCTCGTGCTCGCGTTCGGCACGGTCTCCCAGCTCGGCCTGATCGTGCTGCTCCTGGGGCTCGGGAGCAAGGCGCTGGCGCTCGCCGGCCTCGCGATGCTCGGGGCGCACGCCATGTTCAAGGCGGCGTTGTTCCTCGTCGTCGGCGCGGTCGACGTCGCCACCGGCACCCGCGACCTGCGCAAGCTGTCCGGGCTGTGGCGCACGATGCCGTTCACCACCGTCGCGGGCGTGCTCGCGACCGCCTCCATGATCGGCTTCCCGCCGTTCGCCGGGTACGTCGCCAAGGAAGCCGCGCTCGAGGGGCTCTGGCACGACGTCACCCACGGCGCCGGGGCGGTCGAGTGGATCGCGCTCCTCGCGGTGGCCGTCGGCTCGGCGCTGACCGTGGCGTACGGCCTGCGGTTCGCGTGGGGCGCGTTCGGGACCAAGCGGCGCCCGGGCGCCGCCGCGGCCGCCGCCGTGGGCGACACCCCGACGACGCGCGACGCCGCGGCGGAGCCCGCGCCCGCGACGCCGGTGCGCCGCCAGCCGTGGCTGCTCGTCACGCCGCCGCTCGTGCTCGCGGTCCTCGGCCTGGCGGTCGCGCTCGCCCCCGCGACGGGGGAGCGGCTGCTGGCCCCGTACGCGGACCGCTACCCGGGCGGCGAGCCGGGCCACCTCGTGCTGTGGGGCGGCTTCACCCCGGTCCTCGCCATCACCGTGCTGGTGCTGCTCGCCGGCTTCGTCCTCTTCTGGCAGCGCGCCCGCGTGGAGAAGGCCCAGGACTTCCTGTGGTCCCCGCGCTCCGCCGAGGTCACCTACCGGCGCACGATGCGCCGCCTGGACGACCTGGCGGCCGACGTCACCGCCGCCACCCAGCGCGGTTCGCTGCCCGTCTACCTCGGCGTGATCCTCGTGGTCCTCGCCGTCGCGCCCGGCATGGTCCTCGCGTCGGGGATGGTCGGCGGCCACCCGCAGGTGGAGCTCGTGCTGTGGGACCGCCCCGCCGACGCCGCGGTCGTCGCCGTCGTCGTCGTCTCCTGCGTGCTCGCCGCCCGCGCCCGCCGACGTCTCAAGGCCGTCCTCCTGGTGGGCGTCGCCGGGTACGCCAACGCGACCCTGTTCATGCTGCACGGCGCCCCCGACCTCGCCCTCACCCAGGTGCTGTGCGAGACGATCACGCTGGTCGTCATGGTGCTGGTGCTGCGCCGCATGCCCCCGTACTTCACCGACCGGCCGCTCGCCGCCAGCCGCTGGCTGCGGCTCGCGCTGGCCGTCGTGACCGGCGCCGTCATGATGGCGTTCACCGTCGCCGCGCCGCTGGTGCGCGTCGCCGAGCCGATCAGCACGCACTTCCCCGACGAGGCCTACACGTGGGGCGGCGGCAAGAACATCGTCAACGTGACCCTGGTCGACATCCGCGCCTGGGACACCGTCGGCGAGATCTCCGTGCTGCTCGTCGCGGCGACCGGAGTCGCGTCGCTCATCTTCCTGCGGCAGCGCAGCGGCGAGGTGCTGCGGCTGTCCCGCGTGGACGAGGTCAGCCGGTCCGACCCGCACACGCGCCGCGTGTGGCTCGCCGCGGGCAGCACGCTGGAGCCCGAGCGCCGGTCCGTGCTGTTCGAGGTCGTCACCCGCGTGATCTTCCACGCCATGATCGTCTTCGCGCTGTTCCTGCTGTTCAGCGGGCACAACGCGCCCGGCGGCGGCTTCGCGGCGGGGCTCGTGGTGGGCATCGCGTTCGCCGTGCGGTACCTCGCGGGCGGGCGGTACGAGCTGGGCGAGGCCGCGCCGGTCAACCCCGGCGTGCTGCTCGGCACCGGCCTGTTCCTCTCCGCCGGCGTGGGCCTCGCGACGCTCGTCGCCGGGCAGGAGGTGCTGCAGAGCACGATCGTCGACCTGCACTTCCCGGTGCTCGGCGAGGTGCACCTCGTGACCTCGCTGTTCTTCGACATCGGCGTGATGCTCGTCGTCGTCGGCCTGGTGCTCGACCTGCTGCGCACGCTCGGCGCCGAGATCGACCGCCAGGACCCGCGGCCCGCCCGCGAGGAGGTGTCCGCGTGATCGTCCTCGAGAACACGCCGCCGGCGATCCTCGTGCTGGCCATCGGCGTCCTGTTCGCCACCGGCGTCTACCTGCTGCTGGAGCGCCCGCTCACCCGGGTGCTGCTCGGCTTCGTCCTCATCGGCAACGGCGTCAACCTCATGCTGCTGGTCATGGGCGGGCGCTCCGGCGCGTCGCCGATCATCGGCAACGCGCCGGACGGCGTGCGCATGAGCGACCCGCTCGCGCAGGCGATGGTGCTCACCTCGATCGTCATCACGCTCGCGCTCACCGCGTTCGTGCTGGCCATGGCCTACCGGTCGTGGCAGCTGCACGGCCACGACGAGGTCGCGGACGACGTCGAGGACCGGCGCGTCGCCCGGCACGCGGCGCTCAACGCCCCCGCGTTCGAGGACGCGGACGACACCGAGCCGGACCGGACGCTCGACGAGGAGGCCGCCGACGTGTACGACGACGTCGACGACAGCGACGACGGGCCCGCCGACGGTCACGCCGACCGTCACGCCGACCGTCACAAGGAGCGCCCGTGATGCCCTGGGACTCCGCCACGCTGGTGCCGCTGCCCGTCATGGTGCCGCTCTTCGCGGCCGGACTGACGCTCGCCCTGCACCGGTACGCCCGCGTGCAGCGCATCATCAGCGTCACCGCGCTCGCCGCCGCCCTTGCGGCGTCCGTCGGCCTGCTGGTCGCCGCGGACGGCGGGCCGATCGTCGTCGAGGTCGGCAGCTGGGCCGTCCCCGTCGGCATCGACCTCGTGGCCGACCGCATCTCCGCGGTGATGCTCACCGTCTCGTTCGTGATGCTGCTCTGCGTGCTCCTGTACTCCCTGGGCCAGGGCGTGCCCGAGGGGGAGGACGACCCGGGCACGACGCGCGGCGACATGATCCCCGTCGCGATCTTCCACCCGACGTTCCTCATCCTGGCCGCCGGCGTCGCGAACGCGTTCCTCACCGGCGACCTGTTCAACCTCTACGTCGGGTTCGAGATCCTGCTCGCGTCGTCCGCGGTGCTGCTCACCCTGGGTGGCACGGCCGAGCGCATCCGCGCCGGGTCGGTGTACATCATCGTCACGCTGGTCTCGTCGACGCTGTTCCTCAGCGCCATCGCGCTCATCTACGGCGCCACGGGCACCGTGAACATGGCGCAGCTCGCGGAGCGGCTGCCGGAGATCGACCCGACCGTGCGCACGGCGCTGCAGCTCCTGCTGCTGCTCGCGTTCGGCATCAAGGCCGCCATCTTCCCGCTGTCCGCCTGGCTGCCGGACTCGTACCCGACGGCGCCCGCGCCGGTCACCGCCGTGTTCGCGGGCCTGCTCACCAAGGTGGGCGTGTACTCCATCCTGCGCACGCAGACGCTGCTGTTCCCGGACAACCCCACCGTGGACCAGGTGCTCATGGTCCTGGCGCTGCTCACCATGGTCATCGGGATCCTGGGTGCCGTGGCGCAGAACGACGTGAAACGTCTGCTGTCGTTCACGCTGGTCAGCCACATCGGCTACATGATCTTCGGCATCGCGCTCGCCACCGAGGCGGGCACGGCCGCGGCCATCTACTACGTGGTGCACCACATCTCCGTCCAGACGGCCCTGTTCCTCGTGGTGGGCCTCGTGGAGTGGCGGGGCGGGTCGACGTCGCTCGACCGGCTCGGCGGCCTCGCCAAGCTCGCCCCGGGGCTCGCGGTGCTGTTCTTCGTGCCCGCGCTCAACCTGGCGGGCATCCCGCCGCTGTCCGGGTTCCTCGGCAAGGTCGGGCTGCTCACGGAGGGCGCGACCGTGGGGACCGGGCTGGCGTGGGTGCTCGTCGTCGGGTCGGTCGTGACGTCGCTGCTCACCCTCTACGCGGTGGTCAAGGCGTGGAACAAGGCGTTCTGGCAGGCGCCGTCGGAGGAGATCGAGTCCGACGTCCCGCTGCCGCGCGGCATGGTGCTGCCCACCGGCGCGCTCGTCGCGTTCGGCCTGCTGCTCACGGTCGCCGCCGGCCCGCTCTACGGGTACGCCGAGCGCGCCGCCACCGCGTCGATGGACGGCCACACCTACGTGGACGCCGTCTTCCCCGACGGGGCGGACCGCGGCCGGGGCGAGTCCGTCGTCGTGGGCGACGACGGCGACGAGGCGCAGGGATCGGCACAGGGGGGTGGGCACGGATGAGCCCGCAGTCGCGCCGACCCGTCTATCTGCTGCGGCGGCTGGGCTCGCAGTGGCACGCGCTCCTGCTGCTCACCGTCGTGTGGGTGCTGCTGTGGGGCGACCTGTCATGGGCCAACGTCATCGCCGGCGCCGTCATCGCCGGAGCGGTGGTCACGATGTTCCCGCTGCCGGCCATCGACATGCGCGGCACGGTGCGGCCGTGGCGGACCGTGGTCCTCGCGGCGAGGTTCGTCTCCGACCTGTTCGTCGCGTCGTTCGAGGTGGCGTGGAAGGCGGTCCGGCCGGGCCCGACGCCGCACGGCGCCATCGTCGCCGTCCGCCTGCGCAACCCCGAGGACGCGTACCTCACCATCACGGCCGTGATGTCGTCGCTGGTGCCGGGGTCGCTGGTCGTCGAGGCGCGCCGCAGCACCGGCGTCGTCTACCTGCATGTGCTCGACATCGACGCGTCCGGCGGCGCGGAGGCCGTGCGCCGCGACACGCTGGCGCTCGAGGAGCGGGTGCTGCGGGCCTTCGCCAGCGACGCCGTGCTGTCCCGGTGCGGCCTGGCGCCCGGGCGAGGGGAGGACGCATGATGCTCGCCGCCGTGATCGCGGCCGCCGTGCTCGTGGCCGTCGCCGCGCTGCTCGCGCTCGTGCGTGTGGAGCGAGGCCCGTCGATGCTCGACCGGGCGGTCGCGCTGGACACGCTCACCGTCACCCTGGTGTGCGCCATCGCGATCGAGGCCATCTGGTCGCGGCGCACGGAGACCATCCCGATCCTCGTCGCGCTGTCGATGGTGGGCTTCGTGGGCTCGGTGACGATGGCCCGGTTCGCCGCGAAGGAGCCGGAGGGCGAGGGCCGCGTGCGCACGCGTGAGGAGGTCGCCGCCCAGGCGCGCGCCGCCGACGTGCCGCGCGGGGAACAACGGCACGAGCAGCGCGACGGGGCGCGCGTCGATGCCGAGGACGACGCCGAGAGCGCGGAGGGTGGCCAGCGATGACCCACGTCGACCCGGGGGTGTGGACGACGGTCGCCGACACCGTCGCCGCGGTCTGCCTGCTCGCCGGCGCGTTCCTGACGCTCGGCGCCGGGCTGGGCCTCGTGCGCTTCCCGTCCCTGCTGGCCCGCATGCACACCGTCACGAAGCCGCAGGTGCTGGGCCTCATCCTCCTGCTCACGGCGCTCGCGCTCCGGGTGCGCAGCTGGTCGGCCGTCGCGATGCTCGTGCTGGTCGTCGCGTTCCAGCTCGTCACGTCGCCCGTCGCCGCGCACATGGTGGGCCGCGCGGGGTTCCGCACGGGCAAGGTCGACCCCGACGACCTGCGCCCCAACGAGTTCGGCGAGCCCGACTGACCCGCGGCTGATAGACCGGGCGCATGGCACCAGCCGAGCCCGACCCCGCCGCCGCGCCCGACCCGTTCGCCGCTCTCGCGCACCCCGCGGAGACCGATCCCGCCGCCGCGCCGCCGGAGCCCCTCGCCAGCCCGCGCGTCGTGCAGGACGCGCACTCCGGCGGCGAGAGCACCCTCACGGTCGTCGTGGCGTTCGCCGCGAACGCGTTCGTGGCCGTCGCGAAGTCGGTGGCGGCGGTCGTCACCGGGTCGGCGTCGATGCTGGCGGAGGCCGTGCACTCCTGGGCGGACACCGGGAACGAGGTGTTCCTCTTCGTCGCCGACCGCCGCTCGCGCCGCCCCGCCGACCGCGAGCACCCGCTCGGCTTCGGCCGCGAGGCCTACGTGTGGTCGATGTTCGCCGCCATCGGGCTGTTCGCCGTCGGCGCCGGCGTGTCCATCACGCACGGCATCCAGGAGCTGGTGCACCCCGAGCCCGCGAGCGACTTCGGCGTCGCGTACGCCGTGCTCGGCATCGCGTTCGTGCTCGAGGGGATCTCGTTCCTGCAGGCCAGCCGGCAGGCGCGGGCCGAGGCGAAGAAGGCCGAGCACGACGTCCTGCACCACGTGCTCGTCACCTCCGACCCCACGCTGCGCGCCGTCTATGCGGAGGACGCCGCCGCGCTCGTCGGCCTCGTCGTCGCGTTCGGGGGCGTGCTCGCGCACCAGCTCACCGGGTCGCCCGTGCCCGACGCCGTCGGCTCGATCGTCGTCGGCGTCGTGCTGGCCGTCGTCTCCCTGGTGCTCGTGGACCGCAACCGCCGCTTCCTCGTCGGCGAGGCGGCCCGGCCCGAGACCCGGTCCGCCGTGCTCGCGCACCTCGTCACGATGCCGCAGGTGGAGCGGGTCACCTACCTGCGGCTCGAGTACGTGGGGCCGCGGTCGCTGTACCTGGTGGCGAGCGTCGACCTCAGCGGCAACGAGCCGGAGGAGACCGTCGCGCGGCGCCTGGACGACCTCGAGCGGGCGGCGACGCGGGTGCCGGTCATCGCCGGCGCGGTGTTCACCGTGTCCACGCCGGAGGAGCCGTCGCTCTGACGTCGTCGCGGGTCGCGGGCTCAGCCGGCGTGGCGGGCCTCGTGGGCGAGCAGGCTGCGCTTGACGTCGAGGCCGTAGCGGAAGCCGCCGAGGCTGCCGTCGGTCCGCAGCACCCGGTGGCACGGGACGAACAGGGCGGCGGCGTTCATCGCGCACGCGCCGGCCGCCGCGCGGACGGCCGCAGGGCGGCCGGACAGCTCCGCGTAGCGGGTGTACGTCACGGGGTCCCCGGCGTCGACGGTGCGCAGCACGTCCCACGCGTGCGCGCGGTACGGGCCGGAGACCTGGCGGACGGGGACGGCGTCGATCGCGCGCACGTCCCCCGCGTAGTAGGCGCGGACCGCGGCGACGGCAGAGGCGACCGCGGGGTCGTCGTCGGGCACGGGCGTCGTGGCCGTGGGCCGGACGTCGGGGTGGACGAGACCGACGAGGGCGTCGGCGTCCGTCGTCCAGCCGGACGCGAGGACCGTGCCGTCCGGGTCGACGACGACGGTGAACGGACCGTCGGGCGTGCTGAGGGTGGTGGTGCGGGCGGACATGGTTCCTCCGGGAGGTCGGGTGCCGAGCCTGCGCTCGAGCTCGGGGTGCGGGCTGAGAACGTGCGTCACTGCCTGGTCGGCGGGAGGGCGGCGCGCCACAGGTGCAGGGCGGCGTACGAGCGCCACGGCGCCCAACGCCCGGCGCGGGCGGCGAGCGCGCGCGACCGGGCCGCGCGCGGGGCGTCGTCGGGCAGGCCCAGGTCGACGCCGGCCGCGGCCGCGCCCGCGAGGAGCGCGACGTCGCCGTCGAGCCAGGAGTCCGGGTCGCGCAGCACGCGCATCGCCACGTAGGCGGCCGTCCACGGTCCGATCCCGCGGCGCGCGACGAACGCGGTGCGCAGCGCGTCGCCGTCGTCGCCCACCCCGACGGCGAGGGTGCCGTCGTCGAGGGCGCCGGCGGTGTCGACGACCGTCGCGACGGACCGCGCGGGCAGGCGCAGGTGGTCCGCCGCCGCGGTCGCGACCTGGGCCGCCGTCGGGAACAGGCGCGTGAGCCCGGGGACCGCGGAGGCGTACGGGGTGCCCGCGCCGGCGGCGAGCCGGCCGAGGTGCGTGCGCGCGGCGGCCACGCTGATCTGCTGCCCGACGATGGCGCGCACCACGATCTCGTGCGGGTCCACCGTGCCGGGCAGGCGCAGGCCGGGCCTGCGGGCGACGAGCGGCGCCAGGGCCGGGTCGTCGGCGAGGGCCGTGTCGACGGCGGCCGGGTCGGCGTCCAGGTCGAGCAGCCGGCGCAGGCGGGCCACCGCCACCGAGACGTCGGCGGCTGACGCGAGCTCCAGGCGCACGGCGACCCGGCCGGGCCCCACGCCCGGCCCGGCCAGGACCTCCGCCGCGCCGGGTCCGTGGGGGAGCAGCAGCGTGCGGGCGTACCGCACGTCGTCGCCGTCGAGGTCCGCGACCTCCACGCCGTCGACGGCGCGCGCCGCGAGGAACGCGACGACGCCGCGGGCGTCGAACGGCTCGCGCACCGGCAGCTCCAGGTCGAGGCGGACGCGCGCGACGTCGCCCCGATCCGCCGCGGGACCGGGTCCCCCGGCGAGGGAGATCCCGTGCCGGAAGGCCGGGGGGCGGCGGCGCGCGCGGGCGCGCAGCTCGCTCGGCGCGACGGCGAAGACCTCGGTCATCGTGTCGTTGAACTGCCGGATGGAGCCGAACCCGGCCGCGAAGGCGACGTCCGCGAGCGGCAGGTCGGTGCCGACGACGAGACTCCTCGCGGTCTGGGCCCGCTGCGCGCGGGCCAGGGCGAGCGGGCCGGCGCCGAGCTCGGCGGTGAGCAGGCGGTGCACGTGCCGGGCGCTGTACCCGAGGTGGGCCGCGAGCCCGTCCGTGCCCTCGCGGTCCACGACGCCGTCGGCGATGAGGCGCATCGCCCGTCCGGCGAGGTCGCGCCGCAGGTCCCAGGCCGGGGTGCCGGGCGCGGCCTCGGGCAGGCACCGCTTGCAGGCGCGGTAGCCGGCCTCGTGCGCGGCCGCCGAGGTGAGGTAGAAGGTGACGTTCTCCGGCTTCGGCGTGCGCGCCGGGCAGGACGGGCGGCAGTAGATGCCCGTGGAGCTGACCGCCGTGAAGAACTGCCCGTCGAACCGGGTGTCCCGCGCGGCGATGGCGCGGTACCGCTCCTCGAACTCCCGCGCGTCGGGGTGGGCCGTCGTCGTCATGCCCCCATCCTCACGCGGTCCACCGACGGTGGGCTAGCGGGAATCGGACACGACCGTGGGCGCTAGGGGAGCGCCTCGATCCAGTCCAGCACGGTGGTGAGGTACGTGTCGCGGGCCGGCTGCGGCGAGAGGGCGAGGTCGTGCGCGCCGCCGGCGACCGTCCGCACGGTGACGTCGCTGCCCAGGCGGGGCGCCCGGTCGCGGATGTGCGCGACGTCCAGCACGGAGTCCGTGGTGACCAGCTCGTCGTGCCACGACCGGGCCGGGCCGGACCGGTCGGACGCGAGCACGAGGACCGGGATCGTGAGGTCCAGCCCGCGGGCCACCCGGTGCTGCGCACGGCGCACGGAGCGCAGCCACCCGGCGCGGGCGGGGAAGCCGGCGTGCGGCTTCCAGGCCAGGTCGTAGTCCCACTCCCCGCCGGTCTCGTGGTGCAGCGCGGCGCCGTAGTGCTCGCCGACGGAGCCGACGGCCAGCCGTGGCGCGACGCGCCCGACGACGTCGATCGCCCAGGTCGCCGGGCCGCGCATCAGCCAGCTCTCGTTGAGCTCCAGCCACGGGCTGTTGAGCACGAGCGCGTCCGCGCGGCAGGGGCGGGCGTTCGCCCACAGGGGCGCGACCAGGCCGCCCGTGGAGTGCCCGAGCACCACCAGCCGCTCGTGTCCCGCAGCGCGCACGACGGCGGCCGCGGCGTCGAGGTCCTGGGCGTACAGCGCCAGGTCGTCCACGAGGTTGGGGTCGCGCCCGGCGGCGACGTGCGCGGCCAGCGCCCGCCCGTGGCCGCGCAGGTCGACGGCGTAGAACGCGTGCCCGCGGGCGGCGACAGCGCGCGCGACGTGCGGGTGGAAGAAGTAGTCGACGAACCCGTGCACGGACAGCACCGCCGTGCGCGCGACGCCCTGAGGGCCCGGCGCGCCGTCGTCGTCCGGCGTGGACGGCACGTGCCGCACCAGCACGGCCTCCGCGCCGCCGGGCAGCGGCAGCGTGCGCGCCCGGAACTCCGGGCCGAGGACGTCCTCGCGCCACGCCCCGGGCTCGGGGCGTGGCGCGGTCGGCGCGTCAGGCACCCTGCGCGGGACCGGACGGGCGGTCCTCGTCGCCGGGGCGGTCGCCGGTCGTGCCCGTGACGTCGGGCTCGACGTCGGGCTCGGGCGCGGTGGCGTCGCCGACGGGCTCCTGCCGGACGGTGTCCTCCTCGCCCGGGCGGCCGGGCTCCAGCGGCTCCGCGACGGGTCCGGTCGTGGGGCCGGCGGGCGTGGCGGCCTCGGGCGCGGCCTCCGGCTCAAGCGGTTCGGCGACCGGGCCGGTGCCCGGTGCGGCGGCCGGAGCCGCGGGCGCGCCGAAGACCTGCTCCTCCGGCGTCGGACCGGCGGCGGGGACGGCCCCGGGGGCGGCCTGCGCGGCGAGGGCGGTGTCGCCCGCCGCGGTGCCCGTGACCGGGGCGGGGCGGCGGTTGTTCCGCACGACGAACCACACGACGAGGCCGATGACGACCAGCCCGACGACGAGCCCGACGATCCACCACGGGAAGCTGCTGCCCGCGGTGGCTGCGCCGACGGCGTGGATCTCGGCGTTCTCGCCGACCTTCGGCGTCCAGGTGACGGTGTTGCCGTCGATGGCGCCGGTGGCGTCGCTGACCGGGCCGGGGAAGGTGATGGCGAGGCTGACGTCGAAGGCGTCCTGGACGTTCTGCGGCAGAGACTTCAGCTGGTCGGCACCCTCGGAGAGGTTCATGGTGCCGTCGACGACGTAGTTGTCGCCGTCGCGGGTGATGGTGAGGTCCTCGCCGCCCTCGCCCGAGATCTGGCTGATCGGGGCGTCGGTGAAGGTGTACCGGGTGCCGGTGTACTCGTCGTCGGAGTACGGCTCCTGGGACGTGCCCTCGGGCAGGTTCTGGGACAGCTCTCCGCCCGCCTGCTTCCACAGCTCGCCCGGCTCCATCCCCATGGTCTCGGCGAGGCTGTTGGAGACGGCCATGACGATCGAGCCGGAGACGGTGTCGTCCTCGGACAGCGTCATGTCCATGTCGACCTTCATGCACCCGGCGAGGGCGAGGAGGCCGACGGCGGCCAGGACCGCCGCGATCGCGGTGCGGAGGCGGCGCACGGGGCCGCGGGCTGGAGTGGTCACCGGCCCAGCATCCCGCAGCGGCGGTCCACGAGCCACCCGGCGCCCCGGGCGGCTTGCGATCAAACTTGAGCGGAATAGACTCAACTTTGGCGGCGTTCCCCCGACAGACGTTTCTCCCGTGTCATCGCACGTCATCCCGGAGGTCCCATGGACATCAAGCTCACGACCATGTCGCAGCAGGCGCTCGGCGACGCCGTCCAGTCGGCGTCGGCCGCGGGCAACCCCCAGCTCGAGCCCGTGCACCTGCTGCAGGCGCTGCTCCAGCAGTCGGGCGGCGTCGCCGTCGGCCTGCTCGACGCCGTCGGCGCGAACACCCAGCAGATCGGCCAGCGCGCCCGCGCGGCCCTCGTCGCCCTGCCGCAGGCGAGCGGGTCCGCCGTCGCGCAGCCCGCGCCGTCGCGCGCGACGAGCGCCGTGCTGGAGAACGCAGCCAAGGAGGCCGAGGCGCTCGGCGACGAGTACGTCTCGACGGAGCACCTGCTCGTCGCGCTCGCCGCCGGGCAGTCCGCCGCCGCCCAGGCGCTGACCGAGGCGGGCGCGACCGCCGACGCCCTGCGCGCCGCGCTGCCCGCCGTCCGCGGCTCGTCCCGCGTCACCAGCCCCAACCCCGAGGGCACGTACAAGGCGCTGGAGCAGTACGGCAGCGACCTCACGCAGCGCGCCCGCGACGGCCAGCTCGACCCGGTCATCGGCCGCGACTCCGAGATCCGCCGCGTCGTGCAGGTGCTCAGCCGCCGTACCAAGAACAACCCCGTGCTCATCGGCGAGCCCGGCGTCGGCAAGACCGCCGTCGTCGAGGGCCTGGCCCAGCGCATCGTCGCGGGCGACGTCCCGACGTCCCTGCAGGGCAAGCGCCTCGTCGCGCTCGACCTGGCGGGCATGGTCGCGGGCGCCAAGTACCGCGGCGAGTTCGAGGAGCGGCTCAAGGCCGTGCTCGAGGAGATCACCGCGTCCGACGGCGAGGTCGTCACCTTCATCGACGAGCTGCACACCGTCGTCGGCGCGGGCGCCGGCGGCGAGGGCGCCATGGACGCGGGCAACATGCTCAAGCCGATGCTCGCCCGCGGCGAGCTGCGCCTGGTCGGCGCCACGACCCTCGACGAGTACCGCGAGCACATCGAGAAGGACCCGGCCCTCGAGCGCCGGTTCCAGCAGGTGTTCGTCGGCGAGCCGTCCGTGGAGGACACGGTCGCGATCCTGCGCGGGCTCAAGGAGCGGTACGAGGCGCACCACAAGGTGACGATCGCCGACTCCGCGCTCGTGGCCGCCGCCGCGCTGTCCGACCGGTACATCACCGGCCGCCAGCTGCCCGACAAGGCGATCGACCTCGTCGACGAGGCGGCGTCGCGCCTGCGCATGGAGATGGACTCCTCGCCGGTCGAGATCGACGAGCTGCAGCGCGTCGTCACGCGCCTCGAGATGGAGGAGGTCGTGCTCAAGGAGTCCGACGACGCCGCCTCCACCGAGCGCCTCGAGCGGCTGCGGGCCGACCTCGCCGACACGCGCGAGAGGCTGGCCGCGCTCACCGCGCGGTGGGAGTCGGAGAAGGCCGGCCACAACCGCGTCGGCGACCTGCGCGCCCGCATTGACGAGCTGCGCACCGAGTCCGACCGGCTGCAGCGCGAGGGCGACCTCGAGTCCGCCGCGCGCCTGCTGTACGGGGAGATCCCGCAGGTCGAGCGCGAGCTCGCCGACGCCGAGCAGGCCGAGGCGTCGCAGGGGGCCGACGAGGCAGCCGCGCACGAGGCGCCGATGATCGCCGACAAGGTGGGCTCCGACGAGATCGCCGAGGTGGTCTCCGCCTGGACCGGCATCCCCGCCGGGCGCCTGCTGCAGGGCGAGTCGGAGAAGCTCCTGCACATGGAGGACGTCATCGGCGAGCGGCTCATCGGCCAGACGGCCGCGGTGCGCGCGGTGTCCGACGCCGTGCGGCGCTCGCGGGCCGGCGTGGCCGACCCCGACCGGCCGACCGGGTCGTTCCTGTTCCTCGGCCCGACCGGCGTCGGCAAGACCGAGCTGGCCAAGTCGCTCGCGGACTTCCTGTTCGACGACGAGCGCGCCATGGTGCGCATCGACATGTCCGAGTACTCGGAGAAGCACTCCGTGTCGCGGCTGGTCGGCGCGCCCCCCGGGTACGTCGGCTACGAGGAGGGCGGGCAGCTCACCGAGGCCGTGCGGCGGCGCCCGTACTCCGTCGTCCTGCTGGACGAGGTGGAGAAGGCGCACCCCGAGGTCTTCGACATCCTGCTTCAGGTGCTCGACGACGGCCGACTCACCGACGGCCAGGGCCGCACGGTCGACTTCCGCAACGTCATCCTCGTGCTGACGTCGAACCTGGGCTCGCAGTTCCTCGTGGACCCGGCGCTCGACGACGCCGCCCGTCGCGAGGCGGTCATGGCGGCCGTGCGCGCGTCGTTCAAGCCGGAGTTCCTCAACCGGCTCGACGACGTGGTCATCTTCGACGCGCTCAACGTCGAGGAGCTGGGGGAGATCGTCGACCTCCAGGTCGCGGCGTTCGCGAAGCGGCTGGCCGACCGGCGCATCACGGTGGACGTCACGCCCGCCGCGCGCGAGTGGCTGGCGCTGGAGGGCTTCGACCCCGCGTACGGCGCCCGCCCGCTGCGTCGCCTGGTGCAGCGCGAGATCGGCGACCGGCTGGCCAAGGAGCTGCTGTCCGGCGCCGTGTCCGACGGCGGCACCGTCGTCGTCGACCGGGCCCCCGACTCTGCGGGGCTCGTCGTCACGCCGAGATAGAGAGGCGACCCGCCGAGATAGAGAGGGCACGGACCGTAGCCGGCTACGGTCCGTGCCCTCTCTATCTCGGCG
>NZ_JBHJVM010000025.1:433-62909 GCF_042264825.1 Isoptericola sp. NPDC056134 | reverse complement strand
GCCGGCCAACCTGGCCTGTCCTTGTTTGGGGGGGCCACAGATCAGGCGCAGCGGGACCTCACTGCCGACTGGTGGTCCACGTTGTGGTGGGGTGGTTGGTTTGGGGGGGGGGGGGGGTCGGGCCTGTCCCTGCCTTCTGTGTCCGGCCCCGCCCGGCGGGCGGGCGTCAGCCCTGGGCGGGCTCGAGGTGCGTGAGGATCAGCAGCGGGGTGGAGTCCCACGTCTTCGGGGAGGCGTAGGGGTCGTCCGCGCTGGGCCAGCCGGTGAAGTTCTTGTTCGAGAACAGGCCCCACGAGCCGCCGTAGAACAGCGCGATCATCGGCAGCTGCTCGTAGGTGATCTGCTCCAGCTGGTGCGTGATCTCGAGCTGCTTGGCCTCGTCGGTGGTCACCTTGAGCTCGGCGAGCAGCGCGTCGGCCTCCTTCGACTCGAAGCGGCCGAAGTTGCCGGCGGAGGTCTTGCCGACGGGCAGCAGGAACTCCGAGCCCATGAGGCCGTTGTAGTCCTGGAACGGCTGCCCGGTACCGCCGACGGTGCCCATGATCATGTCGAAGTCGCCCGTGCGGAGCTCCTTCTGGTACGCCGCGGCCTGCGGCTGCACGACGGTGACGTCGATGCCGATCGCGGTGAGCTGGCCCTTGACCTGCTCGACGCCCTGCAGCCAGTCGGACCAGCCGTTCGGGGTGGTGATCGTGACCTTCAGCGGCTTGCCGGACGAGTCGACGAGCTTGTCGCCCTTCTTCGTGTACCCGGCCTTCTCGAACGAGGCGAGGGCGGCGTCGGTGTCCTGGTCGACGTAGCCCTGGTTCGGGATCGACGTGTCGAGGATGGCCTCCTGGTTCGGCAGCATGAGGCCGGTCTGGCTGGCCCGGTCGACGTAGCCCTGCTCGGCCTTGTCGGCGATGACCTGCTTGTCCAGGGCCAGCGCGATGCCCTTGCGGAAGTCGACGTCGTCGTACGGCGCCTTCGTCATGTTCGGGATCAGCGAGATCGCCGCGCCCGCCGGGAACCAGTAGGTGTTGTTCTCGGGGTCGGCCTTGACCCAGGTGTCCTCGACGTCGCTCATGAACGCGTAGGCCCAGTCGTAGCCGTTGTTGACGATGTCCAGCTCGGAGTTGGCGGCGGGCTGCACGAGCTCCTCGACGGCCACCTTGTCCGCCTGCCAGTACGTCGCGTTCTTCGTGAGCGTGTACTGGTTCGGCGTGAACGTGCCGAGCGTGTAGGGGCCGGACCCGACGGGCTCCTCGTTGGTCCAGGTGACCGGGTCCTTGACCTCGGACCAGATGTGCTCGGGCACGATGAGCTGCTGGGCGAGGATCTTCGCGGCGGGGACGTCGTCGGTCTTCAGGTGCGCGACGACGGTCTTGCCGTCCACCTCGACGGACTTCAGGTGCGACCACGCACCCTTGAGGTCCATCTCGGGGTGCTTCTTGACGAGCTCGAAGGAGTACTTGACGTCCTCGGCGGTGAGGGGCTCGCCGTCCGACCAGGTGACGCCGTCCCGGATGGTGAAGACGACGGTCTTGGCGTCGGGCTGCTCGTACCCCGTGGCCAGCCAGGGGGTCTCCTCGCCGCTCATCTCGTTGATGATGACCAGCGGCTCGTACATGTACGTCGTCGTGTTCCGCTTGCCGGACGAGTACGGGTTGAAGTTCCGGTCGAACGTCGGCGAGCCGTTGTCGGCCGCGATGAGCATCGACGTCGCGCCGCCGGCGGCGCCGTCGTCACCCTTGTTCTGCACCGGTGCCGAGCAGGCCGCCGTGGCCAGCACCGCGACGGTGGCCGCGATGGCGGCCAGGCGCCGCCCCGAGCGCGCTGTGCGCGTCATGGACATCCACTCCTCTTCGTCGAGGCCTCTCCTGTGAGGGCCCGCGCACGCCGGGGTCGGCGTGCGGCGTCCCGGCGAGTGTATGCGCATACATTTCGGAGCGGCAAACCGTGTGGCCAACGGCCCGGGCGTGCGCTGCGGTGCCCCGGTCGGCGAGGGTCACGAGCAGCCGCAGCTCTCGCGCAGCAGCACGCGGACGGGCAGGTTCACCGTGGCGGCCGGTGCCGACGGGTCGGCGAGGCGCCCGCGCAGCAGCTCCACGGCGGCGCGCCCCAGCTCGACCATCGGCTGGCTCACGGTGGTGAGCCGCGGCATCGACGCCTGCGTGGCGTCGATGCCGTCGAACCCGGTGAGGACGACGTCGCCCGGGACGTCGACCCCGGCCTCGGTGAGGACGTCGAGGAAGCCGAGCGCCGTCTGGTCGTTGGAGCACACCAGCGCGCGGGGGAGCGCCTGTCCCGTGGTCCCCGACCCCCGGCCGGTCACGTGGGTCTCGAGCATCCGGCGGGCGAGGTCGCGGGCGCCGGTGCGCGTGAAGTCGCTGCGTGCCACCGGCTCGTCGGGCACGGGCAGGCCCGCCGCGGCGAGCGCGTCGCGGAAGCCCTGGAAGCGCTCGTGCGCGTCGGGGGAGTCGAACGGGCCGCCCACGAACGCCAGGTCGCGGAGGCCGTGGTCGGCGATCAGGTGGTCCACCAGGGCGCGGGTGCCTGCACGGTTGTCCACCGAGATGTGGTCGTAGGCGTCGTCCTGCGGCGGGCCGGCCATGACGACGACGGGGACGCGGCGGGCGATGTGCGCCAGCAGGTCGTCGGGCACCGACTTGGCCAGCACCGCCAGGCCGTCCACGCGCCCGGCCAGCTCGTTGACCGCCTGCGCGCGCCGCAGCCCGCGCGCGACGCCGATCATCACCGCGTGGCCGGTGCGCCACGCCTCCAGCTCCGCGCCGCGCATCACCTCGCCGAGGTAGAGGTTGCTCCAGCGCGCCGTGACCGGGCCTCCGACGTCGCGCACCACCTCGACCGCCTCGCCCACGCGCACCGGGTCCGGCAGGTCGGCGGCCTCGTCGATGCCGTCCACGTCGGGGAAGCACAGGCCCAGCACGCCCGTCGAGCGCGCCGCCAGCCCGCGGGCCGCGCCGGACGGCACGTACCCCAGCTCGCGGATCGCCTCGTGCACCACCGTGCGGGTGCGCTCGCGCACGTCGTCCGGGCGCCGCAGCACCCGCGAGACCGTCGCGATCGAGACCCCCGCGCGCTGCGCGACGTCGTACACCGTGGGGGCCTTCGCCACCGGAACTCCTGACCGCATCCCTCGCCCGCACGGCCGTGCGAGCGGTCCCACGATAGTGAACGCGCATACATCTCTGCATCGCGGCTGGTCACCACCAGGTCCCTGTCGCCTTCGAGAACGGGATCCGTACCGCCATTCGATGACGTGACGGTACGGATCCCGTTCTCGAAGGCGACCGAGAGGTCAGGCGATGGTAGGCACGGCGTCCGGCTCGGGGTCGTCGACGGCGATGCGCAGCGCGGCGACCAGGTCGCGGTACAGCTCGTCCGTGGCGTGCAGCTCCTCGTGGGTGCCGCTGGCCCTGACCCGGCCGCCCTCCATGACGAGGATCCGGTCGGCGTCCAGCACCGTGGAGAGCCGGTGCGCCACGGTCACGACGGCGCCGTGGCGGGTGTGCGCGCGGATCGCGTCGTGGATCGCCGCCTCGGTGAGGCCGTCCACCTGCGACGTCGCCTCGTCGAGCAGCAGCACGTCCGGCTCCTTGAGCAGCGCGCGGGCCAGGGCGATCCGCTGCCGCTGACCGCCCGAGACGGCGGACGACACCAGCGAGGTGTCCAGGCCGTCGGGCAGGGCGTCCAGGTCGGCCGCGAGGCGCACGGCCTCCAGCACCGCGCGCACCTCGGCGTCGGAGGCGTCGGGCCGGCTGAACAGCAGGTTCTCCCGGATGGTGCCCGGCACCACCGGCGTCTCCTGCTCCACGTAGGCGAAGCGGGCGCGCACCTGCGCGTGCGTCAGGTCCCGGTACGGGACGCCGTCGAGGCGGACCTCGCCGCCCGTCGGCTCGAGGAACCGCAGCAGCAGCGAGAGCAGCGTCGTCTTGCCCGCCCCGGACGGGCCGACGAGCGCCACGTGCCCGCGCCGCGGCACCTCGAGGGTGACGTCGTGCACCACCGGAGTGCCCTCGGCGTAGCCCGCGGTGACGCCGTCGAGCACGAGGACCGGGCGCGCCGCGCCGTCGCGCCCGTCGGGGCCGGGGGCGCGCGGCGTGGACGCTGGCCGCGCGGCGGCGCCGTCCTCCTCGAGCTCCATCGTCCCGACCTCGCGGATCCGCTCCGCGGCGGCGAGGCCGGACTGCAGGGTGGTGAACGCCTGGGTGAGCTCCGAGATCGGCCCGACGATGTTGAACGCGTAGAGCAGGAACGCCACGAGGCTGGAGACGGCGAGCAGGTCCTGCGAGACGCGCCAGGCGCCGAGCCCGAGGATGACGATGATCGCGAGCTGGATGCCGCCCCACGAGACGGTCCAGGCGACGGCCTCGGTCTTCACCGCCGTCACCGCGTGCTTGCGCGCCTCGCGCGCGTCGCCGAGGATCTTCGTCCCCTGCCGCTCCTCCGCGCCGCTGGCCTTGACCGTGCGCACGGCGCGCACCGCGCCCTCGACGGCGCCGCCCAGGCGGCCCACCGCCTCCTGCGTGCGGTGCTGCGCCTTGCCGATGCCCGGCAGCAGCAGCCCCATCGCGACGGCGACGACGACGATCGCGACCACCGTGGAGCCGAGCAGCGTGAGGTCGAGCACCGCCATGAGGACGAGCGTGCCGACCAGGGAGATGAACCCGTTGACGAGGCTGACCAGGCTGTTCGACGTCGCCTCGCGCAGCAGCAGGGTGTCGGAGGTGACCCGCGTGACGAGCTCGCCGGCCGGCTTCGAGGTGATGGCGCCGACCTTGGCCCGCAGGTAGCGCGTGACGATCGACGCCCGGGCCTCGTAGACGACGTCCTCCGCGAGGCGGCCCAGGAGGATCCACTGGAACAGCCCGACGGCGGAGCCGACGACCATGAGCGCGAGGAGCCAGGCGACCGGGCCGCCCAGGGACGCGCCGGTCGACAGCGTGTCGAGCACCCACTTGGTGACCATCGGGGTGGCGAGGCTCATCGCCGTGGCCAGCAGCCCGAGCACCAGCCCGAGCGCGAGCGTGCGGCGGTGCGGGCGCACGAAGCCGAGCAGGATGCGCAGGCGCTCGCGGCCGGAGCGCTCGGGGTCGCTGGTGGCCCCGGCGGCGTCTGGTGGGGGTGCGGTCTCGGTGGCGGCCATGCTGTCAACCATGGTTGACGCTCCTCAATTCGTCAACCCTGATTGACGATCCGACGGGCGGGGTGGTCTGCTCCAAAGTGGAACACTGATGTTCCAACATGGTCAAGCAGTGAACCATTCCCGGGTGTAGCGTTCGCCGCATGACGGAGGTGCACGACGCCGAGACCGGCGCCCGCGCGCGGACCCGGCGCGCGATCGTCGAGGCCGCGGTCGGCCGGCTCGCGCGCGACCCCGCGGCCTCGCTCGGGCAGATCGCGGACGCCGCCGGGGTCGGTCGCACCACCCTCCACCGGTACTTTCCCGACCGCGCCACGCTGCTCGAGGCGGTCGGCGCCGAGACCGTGGCGCGGCTGACCGAGGCGCACGCGCGGGCCCGGCTCGACGAGGGCGACGCGCGCTCCGCGCTGCGGCGGCTGTGCCCCGAGTACCTGCTGCTGGGCGACCTGCTCACGCTGCTGTTCACCGGCGTCGTCCCGGACGCCGTCCTCGACGGGGAGGGCGCCGCCCCGCTCGCGGCGCTCGTGGCACGCGGGCACCGCGAGGGCAGCATCGATCCCGCGCTCGACCTCGAGTGGGTGGTGGGCGTCGTCTGGGCGCAGCTCTACCTCGCGTGGGCCACGCTGCGCGAGGGGCAGGCCGCGCGGCACGACATCGTCCCGATGCTGGTGCGCACCGTGGACAAGGCCGTCGCTCCCTGACCTCGTCGGGCGGGGCCGACGTCAGGTGGTCAGCCGGACCCGGTCGTGCGGGGCCACGCCGTGCGAGCGGCCCGGGTACCGCAGCCCGGAGAAGTACATGGTCGTGTGCGCCACGATGTGCTCGGCCGGGACCACGACGCCCTCCCACTCGGCATCCGTCGTCGTGTGGGCGTCGCTGACGAGCGTGACGTCGAGACCGCGGGCCGCGGCGGCCTGCGTCGTGGTGCGGATGCAGTAGTCGGACTGCGCCCCGGCGACGACGAGGCGCGTCGCGCCGAGGTCGTGCAGCACGTCCTCCAGCTCCGTGCCCGCGAACGAGTCGCGGTACGCCTTGCGCACCAGGGGCTCGCCCGAGGCCCGCTCGAGGGGCGCCGCGAGCTCCCAGCCGGGGGAGCCCTCGGGCAGGTCGCCGTGGTCCTGGACCCAGACGACAGGCGTCCCCGCGCGGCGGGCCCGGTCCACGAGAGCGGCGGTGCGGCGCACCACGCCGTCGGCGTCGAGGCAGCCGTCGAGCACCCCGACCTGAAGGTCGATCACCAGCAGCACGGACCGCTCGGCCCCGAGCGCCCGAGGCGTCGGGTGCGTGACCACCACCGGCGTCAGGCGGTCGCCGCGGCGGCGGCGCGGGCGCCGGCGGGCAGGGCGTCGAGGATGCGGTTCACCGCGTCGTCGTCGTGCGCGGCGGAGACGAACCACGCCTCGAAGACGGACGGCGGCAGGTTGACGCCGGCGTCGAGCAGCGCGTGGAACAGCGCACGGTAGCGGTACGCCTCCTGCGCCTGGGCCTGCGCGTAGTCGCGCACGCCCTCGGCAGCGGCGAGCGGGCCGAAGAACGTCGAGAACAGCGACCCGGCGCGCTGCACGCGGTGCTCCACGCCCTCGGCGGACAGGGCGTCGCCGAGCGCGGTGGCGATGGTGTCCGCGACGGCGTCGACCCGCGCGTAGACGGCGTCGTCGGCGAGGCGCAGCGTCGTGAGGCCGGCGGCGACCGCCACCGGGTTCCCGGACAGCGTGCCCGCCTGGTAGACCGGGCCGGTCGGGGCGAGCTGGTCCATGACCGACGCCGGGCCGCCCAGGCCCGCCACGGGCATGCCGCCGCCCACGACCTTGCCGAAGGTGATCAGGTCGGGGGTGTACCCCTCGCCGCCCTCGCCCCGGATGCGCGCGTTCTCCAGCCCCCACCAGCCGGACGGGCCGACGCGGAAGCCGGTGAGCACCTCGTCCATGACGAACAGGGCGCCGTGCGCGCGCGTGATCCGGCGCAGGCCCTCGTTGAACCCCTCGGCCGGGGGCACCACGCCCATGTTGGCGGGGCTCGCCTCGGTGATGACGGCGGCGATCCGCGAGCCATGCTGCGCGAACGCGGCCTCGACGGCGGCGAGGTCGTTGTAGGGGAGCACCAGCGTCTCGGCCGCCGTCGCCTCCGTGACCCCGGCCGTGCCCGGCATGGCGAGCGTCGCGACGCCCGACCCGGCCTCCGCCAGCAGCGCGTCGACGTGCCCGTGGTAGCAGCCGGCGAACTTCACGACGAGAGGCCGGCCGGTGACGCCGCGCGCCAGCCGGACCGCCGTCATCGTCGCCTCGGTGCCCGTGGACACCAGGCGCACCCGCTCGGCGACGGGCACCCGGCGGCGGATCTCCTCCGCGAGCTCCACCTCGGCCACCGTGGGCGCGCCGAACGACAGGCCGCGCGCGGCGGCGTCCTGCACGGCCGCGACGACCTCGGGGTGCGCGTGGCCCAGCAGGGCCGGGCCCCACGAGCAGACGAGGTCCACGTACTCGCGCCCCGCGACGTCGGTGACGTACGGGCCGCGCGCGCTGGCGAGGAACCGCGGGTCGCCGCCCACCGAGCCGTACGCCCGGACCGGGGAGTTCACGCCCCCGGGGATCGCGGCCTGCGCGCGCAGGAACGCGGCGTGGTTGTCGGTCGTCATGGTCACTTGATCCACTCCGCGATCTCGTTGGCCCAGTAGGTGAGGACGACGTCGGCGCCGGCGCGCTTGATGGCGGTCACGGACTCGAGCACGGCGCCCTCGCGGTCGATCCAGCCGTTCGCGGCTGCCGCCTCGATCATCGCGTACTCGCCGCTGACCTGGTACGCCGCCACGGGGACGTCGGACCGGTCGGCGACGCCGCGCAGCACGTCGAGCGACGTGCCCGCCGGCTTCACCATGACCATGTCCGCGCCCTCGGCGAGGTCGAGGTCCGCCTCGCGCAGGCCCTCGCGGGCGTTGGCGGCGTCCATCTGGTACGTGCGGCGGTCGCCCTGCAGGGCGCTGTCGACGGCCTCGCGGAACGGGCCGTAGAAGGCGCTCGCGTACTTGGCGCTGTAGGCGAGGATGCTCACCTGGTCGAACCCGGCGTCGTCGAGCGCGTCGCGGATGACGGCCACCTGGCCGTCCATCATCCCGGACGGCGCCACGACCTCCGCGCCCGCCCGCGCCTGGGCCACGGCCATCGCCGCGTACCGGTCGAGGGTCGCGTCGTTGTCCACGGTGCCGTCGGCGGCGAGCACGCCGCAGTGGCCGTGGTCGGTGAACTCGTCCAGGCAGGTGTCGGCCATGACGACGGGGCCCGGGCGTCCGGTCTCGGACTCGACCTCCGCGACGGCCTCGCGCGCGACGCGGATGCCGCGCTGCAGCACGCCGTCCGGGTCGTCGCCGGCGGTGCCGGTCGCGTCGCGCTCGGCGGGGATGCCGAACAGCATGACGCCGCCCAGTCCCGCGCGGGCAGCGTCGGCGACGGCGTCGCGCAGCGTGGCCTCGGTGTGCTGCACCTGGCCGGGCATCGAGGTGATCGGCGCCGGCTCGGCCAGGCCCTCCTTGACGAACAGCGGCAGCACGAGGTCCGCCGCGTGCAGGCGGGTCTCGGCGGCCAGGCGCCGCATGCGGGGGGTGGTGCGCAGGCGGCGCGGTCGGTACACGATGCCGGTGCCCGAGGTGCTCACGGGTGCTCCTTCGCTGAGGTGTCAGGCGCACGGTTCGCTCCCGTGGGCCGTGGTGCTGACGGTGCCGGGTCTGATGCTGCGGGGTCGGTCAGCGCCTGCGCGACGGCGGCGGCGAGCGCGTCGTCGGTGGGGTGCGACGCGACCGCGGCGACGCGCAGCCCGGCCTCGCGGGCGGCGTCGGCCGAGGGGGTGCCGATGGCGACGACGGGCGTGCCGGTGCCCGCCTGGTCGGCGATCTCGCGCGCCACCGAGCCGGACGAGACGACGACGACGTCGAAGCCGCCGGCGCGGGCGCGCTCCGCGACGTCCGCGGGCAGCGCGTGGCGCACCGTCCGGTAGGCCGTCACGACGTGCGGCGCCCAGCCGCGGTCGGCCAGCCCGTCGTCGAGGGTCGGCCGGGCGAGGTCGCCGAGCGGCAGCAGCACGGCCGGCGTCTCCGGGTCGGTGACGGCCGGGTCGGGGAACGCCGCGACCAGGCCGGCGGCCGTGGCGTCGTCGTCGGGGACGAGGTCGGTCGTGACGCCGGCCGCGGCGAGGGCACGGGTCGTCGCGGGCCCGACGGCGGCCCAACGCGCGGGGGTCTCCGCGAGGCTCGTGCCGGTCCGGGCGGCGGCGTCGACGAGCGCGTCGACGGCGTTGACGCTGGTCACGACCGCCCACACGTAGGCGCCCCGGGCCAGGCCGCGGACGGCGTCGTCGAGGGGGGCGAGGTCGTCCGCCGGGGCGCGCTCGATCACCGGCGCGACGACGACCTCCAGCCCGTCGTCCCGCAGCCGGGCCGCGAGGCCTGCCGCACGCTCGGGGGCCCGCGCCACCAGCACGGCGCGGGCCGGGGTCGCGGGGGTGTCGGGTGTCACGCGCCCTCCGGGTCGTCGGTGCCGGTGGGCGTGTGCAGGGGCTCGACGTCGGAGCGCGGGGTGACGGCGTCCGCCTCGCCCCGGCGCGGCTCAACCGTGCCGCCCACCAGCGGCGCGAGCCGCGCCGCGCCGTCGGCGAGCAGAGCCTCGGCCACGCGGACCCCCAGGGCCGTCGCGGCGTCGTCCTGCGCGGCCGGGTCGAGGGGGGCGTCGTCCGCGGCGAGGACCGCCGACGCGCTGTGCGTGAGCTGCTCGGTCCCGTCCACGCGCGCGACGACGGCGGTGAGCTGCAGCTCGCCCGCCTCGACGCGGGCGTGCGCGCCGACCGGAGCCGCGCACCCGGCCTCGAGGCGCGCCAGCACCGCGCGCTCGGCCAGCACGGCGAGCCGCGTGGGGCGGTGGTCGAGGGCGGCGAACGCGTCGGCCAGGGGCGTGCCGGGCGCGAGGTCGGCGGTGCGGGCCTCGACCGCGAGGGCCCCCTGCCCGGGCGCGGGGGCCACGACGGCCGGGTCGAGCGCCTGCGTGACCACCTCGGTGCGGTCCAGCCGGGTCAGGCCGGCGAGCGCGAGCACGACGGCGTCCAGGTCGGCGTCCGGGCCGAGCGCGCGGGCGAGGCGGGTCTCGACGTTGCCGCGGATGTCCACCAGCTCGACGTCGGGGCGCGCCGCCTGTACCAGCGCCGCCCGGCGCGGGGAGCCGGTCCCGACGCGCGCGCCGCGGGGCAGGGTGTCGAGGGTGAGGCCGTCGCGGGCGCACAGCGCGTCGCGCGGGTCCTCCCGCTCGGGGGTGGCGATCGTGAGCTCGGCGGGCTGCGCCGTCGGCAGGTCCTTGAGCGAGTGCACGGCGACGTCGCAGCGCCCGCCCGCCAGCGCCTCCCGCAGCGCGGTGACGAACACGCCCGTGCCGCCCAGCGACGCGAGCGAGCCCGTCTTCACGTCGCCCTCGGTGCGGATGCGCACCAGCTCGACCGGCCGGCCCAGCAGCTCCTCCAGCCGGCGCGCGACCAGGCCGGACTGAGTCGTCGCGAGGGCGCTGCCGCGGGTGCCGAGGCGCAGCGGGGCGGGGGCGGTCTCGGGGGTGCTCACCCGTCCAGTGTCGCGCAGCGGTACCGCCTGTGGACAACTCCCGGCGGGCTGGAGGCCGATCTCACACCGTTCTCCCCGACGTCGTGACGCAGGGTCATGACGATGCGTCACTACCGCCCGGAGAGCTGTCAGAGGGCGGCGACGGCGGCCTGCGCGTGCGCGACGATCGCGGCCAGGCCGGTGCCGGCCACCCAGCCTCCCGTCACGGCCAGCCCGGGCGTGTGCCCGACGGCGGCGGTGAACGCCCCGACCTGCGCGCGGTAGGCGGGGGTCGGCGGGGGCAGGGCGCCGTCCCAGCGCTGCAGCAGGTGGTCGCGGACCCGGTCGGTGAGGTCGACGCCGAGGAGGGCGGACGCGTCGCGGGCGGCCTCCTCGGCGGACGGGGGCTCGGTCGCGGCGCCGATCCGCCCGTACGACAGCCGCACCACGTGCACACCCGGGCCGGCGACGGCGCGCAGGCGGTCGGCCAGCCACGGCCACTTCGCCGTCGCGTGCGTCAGCGCCTTGGCGCGCACCCCGTCCGCCCCGTCGCCGTCGGGAGCGACGAGGAGCCCGGAGCCGCGGGGGGCGTCGTCGAGCTCGGGCGCGTCGAGCAGGAGCGTCGCGAGCCAGATGTCGGCGCCGGCCTCCGCTGCCGGCACGGGCACGGACCCCGGCTCGACCTCGCCCGGAGCCGTCACCCACGGGGACAGCAGCGGCGCGACCTGCGGCGTCGTCACGACCAGCCGCGGCGCGCGCACGGTGTCGCCGACGGTCGTGGTGACCTGCCAGTCGACGCCGAGCCGCTCGACGCCGTCGACCTGCTGCCCCACGCGCACGGCGGCGTGGATCGGGCCGGTCGCGTCGGTGCGCGGGGAGTCGGCGAACTCCTCGGCGCTCGCGGCGATCTCGCCCGTGAGCGCCTCGACGACGGCGTGGATGCCGCCGTCGATGCCCCTGACGGCGGACCCGGCCGGCGCGGCGGCCCGCAGCTCGGCCACGGCGCGCGACAGCGACGCCGTGCGGGCGAACGCGTCGAGCAGCCCGGGTGCGACGGCGGCGACGTCGAGGCGGTCGAGCGGGGCGGAGTGCACCCCCGTCGCGACGGGCGCGACGAGCCGGTCGGCCACGCGCCGGCCGAGCCGGGAGCGCACCAGCGTCCCGAGGTCGGTGGTGTCGGCGACGAACCGCGGCAGCACGCGGTCGAGGGCCGCTCGTGCGACGCCGGGCCAGCCGATCGCGCGGCGGACGTCGGGAGCCCACGGCACGGAGGGGATGCCGAGCACTCCCGCCTTCGGCAGCGGGAAGGCGCGGCCCGCCGCGTACCCCCAGGCGGACAGCGGGGCCGGGCTCACGACGTCCAGCCCGAGCTCCTCGGCCAGGTCCGTGACGGCGGTGCCGCGCGCCGCGAACGACTCGGCGCCGAGGTCGAGCCGCACGGGGAGCGAGCCGAACGCACCGCCGCGCACGGGCCCGCCCACGCGGTCGGACGCCTCGAGCAGCACCACCTGCAGGCCGCGGTGCACCAGCGTGCGGGCCGCGACGAGCCCGCCGATCCCGCCGCCGACCACCACCGCGTCCACGTGCTCGGGCGGCCGGGCGGGCCGGCCCGAGGGCACGTCGACGGGGGCGCCGAGCGGCGGGAGCGGCGTCACAGCGAGTGGACCAGCTCGACGACGCGCGTGAGCACGGTCGGGTCGGTGTCCGGCGGGACGCCGTGGCCCAGGTTGACCACGTGGCCGGGGGCCCCGGCGCCGCGCGCGACGACGTCGCGCACGTGCGCCTCGAGCACCGGCCACGGGGCGCCCAGCAGCGCGGGGTCGATGTTGCCCTGCACGGGCACGGCGCCGCGGGGGTGGTCGGCGAGCAGCCCGGCGGCCTCGTCCAGCGGGGTGCGGTAGTCGACGCCGACGACGGGGTACCCGATCCCGGCGGTGTCGAGCACGTCGCGCAGCGCGGGCAGCAGGTGCCCGGTGCCGGTGCCGAAGTGGATCGCCGGGAGGCCGTCGCCCTCGTCGGCGCCCGGCGTGCGCAGGTCGGCGACGTGCGCCAGCGCGGCGGTCGACGACGGCGCCACGTGCGCGGTGTAGTCGGCCAGCGAGAGGGAGCCCGCCCACGAGTCGAAGAGCTGCACCGCCGAGGCGCCGGCGAGCACCTGCGTGCGCAGGAAGCGGCCGGTGAGCTCGGCCGTCCAGGCGGTGAGGCGGGCCCACGTCTCGGGGTCGGCGTGCATGAGGGTGCGCGCGGCGAGGTGGTCGCGCGAGGGCCGGCCCTCGACCAGGTAGGCGGCGAGGGTGAAGGGGGCGCCGCCGAAGCCGAGCAGCGGCACGTCGCCCAGCTCGGCCACCGTCAGCCGCACGGCCTCCGCGATCGGCGCGAGCGCGCCGTCTTCGAGCGTCCGCGAGGTGAGCCGCGCGACGTCCTCGGCCGTGCGGTACGGCTGGTCCATGACGGGCCCGACGCCGGGCTTGATGTCCACGTCCACGCCTGCGAGCCGCAGCGGTACGACGATGTCGCTGAAGAAGACGGCGGCGTCGACCCGGTGGCGGCGCACGGGCTGGAGGGTGATTTCCGCGGCGAGCGGTGGCCGGAGGCAGGAGTCGAGCATCCCTACTCCCTGACGGACCTCGCGGTACTCGGGCAGGGAGCGACCCGCCTGCCGCATGAACCACACTGGGGTCACGTCCGGACGGTCGCCCCGCAGGGCACGCACCAGCGGGGCACGCGTCGTCCGGCCGTCGACCAGCGGGTGGTCGGCGGGGAGCGGGTGGGTCTCGCGGCTCGGCTCGGGAGCGATCGTGGGGGATGTCACGGTTCATGATTCTGCCCCGCCTCGTCGGCCCTCTTAAAGTGGAGCCACTGTGGTACTCCTCTCCCTCACCGCCTCGCACCGCGAGCTGGACCTGGACGCGCTCGAGCGGCTGTCCACCGGGTCCGGCTCCGTCGGGCGCGTCGCCGTGGGGTCGTGCGGGCCCGTGCAGGGCGCCGTCGTGATCTCCACGTGCAACCGTTTCGAGCTCTACCTCGACGTGGACGCCCCGTTGCACGGCGACGCCGTCCGGCACACGACGAAGCACGTCGCGGCGCTGGTCGCGGCCGGCTCCGGGGTCTCGGAAGAGGTCGCGGCCGACTCGTTCACGGTCCGCACCGGGCCGGAGGTCACCTCGCACCTGTTCACGGTGGCCGCGGGCCTGGACTCGATGGTCGTGGGGGAGCGCGAGATCGCCGGGCAGGTGAAGCGCGCCCTCGCCGAGGCCCGCGACGACGGCACCACGTCCAAGACCCTCGAGCTGCTGTTCCAGACGGCGTCGCGCACGTCCAAGCGCGTCGGCACGCGGACGGAGCTCGGCGCCGCCGGGCGGTCCGTCGTGTCGCTCGGGCTGGACCTCGCCGGCCAGGACCTGCGGCGCGGACGCGCGGCCGAGCTCGACGCGTCGTGGCGGGGCCTGCGCGTGGTGCTCATCGGCACGGGCTCGTACGCGGGGGCGTCGGTGGCGGCCCTGCGTGCCCGCGGCTGCGACGACGTGCGGGTGTACTCGCGCTCCGGCCGCGCCGAGATCTTCGCGCAGGGCCACGACGTCGAGGCGGCGCCGGACCTCGTCGAGGCGCTCGCCGACGCCGACCTCGTGGTGTCGTGCTCGGGCGCCCGCGGCCGCCGGGCCGGCGGCGTCACGGACGGGCGGGCCGAGGCCTCCCTGGAGTACGTGCTCGACGCGGCCGCCGTGGTGCGCTCGCGCGAGCGGGCCGCGGTCGCCGCGGGCGACGAGCCGGAGCCGCGCCCCCTGGTCGTGCTCGACCTGGCGCTGCACCGCGACGTCGACCCGCGCGTCGCGGACGTCGAGGGCGTGCTGCTGTACGACCTGGGAACGCTCAAGGCGCACGCCCCGGCCACCGCCGCGGACGTCGTCGACCGTGCCCGGCGGATCGTGGACGACGCGGCCGCGGGCTTCGAGGAGACCCGCCTGGGCCGCGCCGCGGACGCCGCCGTCGTGGCGCTGTTCGACGCGGCCGAGGTCGAGGTCCGCCGGGAGGTCGACGCGGCGGTCGACCGCCTCACCACGGAGCTGGCGGCGCGCGGCGGGACCACCCCCGACGAGGCCGACGTCGACGCCATCGCGCGTGACGTCCGCAAGCGGGTGCACGCCGCCCTGCACGGCGAGATCGTGGCCGCGCGGGCGGAGGCGCTGGCCCGGGCGCGGGCCGAGGAGGCCGCCGTCGTGGCGGGCGCCGAGGAGCTCGTCGAGGACGCCGAGCGCGCCGACCGGCGCTGATCGTCCCGCCTGTCGCGAACCTCCCGCAGAGCCCGGTTCGCCGGTTGGGGGCCTAGATCACCCCGTTTCAGCGCGCGCGTCCGGCATGTCGGCACTAGCGTGCCGAAAGCGGGCACCTGGCCGCCCCTGTCGGCCGTCGACGGTGTGGGAACCGCCTTCGAAAGGACGCGCTGAACATGGACACCTTCTGGGACTTCTTCTGGTACCTCGTCTGGATCTTCCTCTTCGTGGCTTACCTGATCGTCCTCTTCCAGATCCTCACCGACCTCTTCCGTGACCGGGACCTGTCGGGCTGGTGGAAGGCGGTGTGGGTCATCTTCCTGATCTTCGTCCCGATGATCACCGCGCTGATCTACCTCATCGCCCGCGGGCGGGGGATGTCGGAGCGCCAGCTCGCGGCGGTGAAGGAGGCCAAGGCCGGCACCGACGCGTACATCCGGGAGGTCGCGGGCAGCCCGGCCGACCACATCGCCCAGGCGAAGAAGCTGCTCGACGAGGGCACCATCACGCCGGAGGAGTACGCGCAGCTCAAGGCGAAGGCGCTCGCCTGACCACTCCCGGCTGACCGGCTCACGACGCCCGGCCCCGCCCCGCGGGACCGGGCGTCGTCGTGCGCGGGGCGGGTACGGCGTCCGACGCCGCCGCTACGCTCGGCTGCCATGAGCAGCGCAGCCCGGGCCTCCGCGCCCCGCCTCGGCGTGATCGACATCGGCTCCAACACGGTGCACCTGCTCGTGCTGGACGCGCGGTACGGCGTGCGGCCGGTGCCGCACGCGGAGCGCAAGATCACGGTGCGCCTCATGCGGTACCTCGACGCCGACGGCGCGGTCACGGACGAGGGGCGGCGCACGATCCTGGCCGCCGTCGACGACGTCATGGAGCTCGCCCGCGAGTCCGCGGTCGACGAGCTGCTGCCGATGGCGACCTCCGCGCTGCGGGACGCCGCGAACGGCACCGCGGTGCTCGCGGAGATCGCCGGGCGCGTGGGGCGCGAGGTGGTCGTGCTGTCGGGCGAGGACGAGGCCCGGCTCACGTTCCTCGCCGCCCGCCGCTGGCACGGGTGGGCCGCCGGCCGGCTCCTGGTGCTCGACATCGGCGGCGGCTCGCTGGAGATCGCGACCGGCGTCGACGAGGAGCCGGACCTCGCCGCGTCCGTGCCGCTCGGCGCCGGCCGGACCACGAGGGAGCACCTGCCCGACGACCCGCCCCCGCCCGACCAGGTCCAGGCGCTGCGCGTGCACGCCCGCGCGCTGCTGACGCCCGTCGTCGACAGGCTGGCCACCGTGCCGGCACCCGACCACGTGGTCGCGACGTCGAAGACGTTCCGCTCGCTCGCGCGGCTGGCCGGCATGCAGGTGGAGGCCGTCGGCCCGGACGACCGCTGGCGGTTGCGCCTGCCCCAGCTCGCGGACTGGGTGCCGCGGCTGGCCCGCCTCACCGCCGAGGGCCGCACCGCGCTGCCCGGCGTGACGCCGGAGCGCACCTATCAGATCGTCGGCGGTGCGGTCGTGGCGGAGGAGACCATGCGCGCGCTCGGCGTCGACGAGGTCGAGATCTGCCCGTGGGCGCTGCGCGAGGGCGCCGTGCTGCAGTGGCTCGACCACCTGTGAGGCCCGATCCTCGGTGCAGCCGGCACTGATCCGGCGGGCTCAGCGGGGCGGGGCCTGCACCCAGGCCGCGCCGGACGCGGACACGCGGACGCCGTCGGGGCGTTCGACGACGACGAGCAGGACGGCGGCGCAGGTCGCGCAGCGCACGACGCCGCCCATGGCGGACAGGTGCACGGTCGTGCGGGCGAGGACGTCGGTGTGCCCGCAGCTCGCGCAGCGCACGACGGCGCTCGTGGTCTCGAAGGCGTAGACCTCGCTCAGTGCGCCGGCCAGGGCCGACCCGTCGAGGACGGGCCCGCCCGGGGCGGACGGCTCGGGGGACGACATCAGGCACCTCCGAATCGCTCGGTGCGGACCCGGTCGGGCGGGTGCCCGAGGCCGGTCAGCAGGCCGGCCGCCGCCTCCACGAAACCGGTGGGGCCGCAGACGAAGACGTCCGTGCCGTCGTCCGGGCCGAAACCGGGGGCGGCGAGGTCGTCGGTCGTGATCCGGCGGGGCGGAGTCGGCCACCCCGCCGGGGCCTCGCGCGTGAAGACCCAGCGCACGTCGAAGCCGCGGTCGGGGGTGTCGACCTCTCCGCGCTCGATCACGTCGGCGGGCGTGCGTACGGAGCACACGAGGCGGAACGGCGCGCGGCGGCCGGTGCTGCGACGGGCGCGCAGCATCGCGAGGAACGGCACGACGCCGGAGCCGCCGGCGACGAGCAGCACCGGGGCGGTGTCGGCGTCGTGCCAGACGAAGTACCCGCCGAGCGGACCGCGCACCTCGAGCTGGTCGCCCGGCCGGGCGTCGCGGACCAGGTAGGGCGACACCTCGCCGTCGGGGACCTCGTCCACGACGAGGTCGACGCGCTCGTCGTGCCCCGTCTCGGCGAGCGAGTAGGCGCGGGTGGCCTGGTAGCCGTCGGGGGCGGTGAGCCGCACGTCGACGTGCTGGCCGGGCAGCGCCCCGACGAACCCGGGCACCGCCAGGGTCAGGGCGCGGGCGGTGCGCGTCAGGGGCCGCGCCCCGACGACCGTCGCGACGTGCCAGCTCACGCGTACCGCTGCTCGAGCCAGGGGTCGCCGTAGGCGTGGTACCCGTTCTGCTCCCAGAACCCCAGGTCGTCGTCGTCCATGAGGTCCAGGCCGCGCAGCCACTTGGCGCTCTTCCAGAAGTACAGGTGCGGCACCAGCAGCCGGGCAGGCCCGCCGTGCACGGGCTCCAGCGGCTCGCCCTCGAACTCGTACGCCACCCACGCCTGCCCGTCGAGCAGGTCCTGCAGCGGCAGGTTCGTGGTGTAGCCGCCGTAGGAGCGCGCCATGACGAACTCGGCGCTCGTCTCGACGTCGGCCAGCAGCGTGTCCAGGGAGACGCCGCGCCACGTCGTGCCGAGCTTGGTCCAGTGCGTCACGCAGTGGATGTCGGTGACGACGTCCTCGGCCGGCAGCGCCAGAAGCTGCTCCCACGTCCACGAGACGCCCTCGCCCGTCTCCGTGCGGACGGTGAGCTCCCAGCGGGACACGTCCACGTCCGGGGTCGGCCCTGCCGACAGCACGGGGAAGTCGTCCGTGACGAACTGCCCCGGCGGCACCTCGTGCTCCGGTTCGGGGCGCCGGCCCCCGAACCCTCGTGTCACGACCGCCATCGCCGCCCCCTCTCACGCCGCCGCCCGGACGGTGCGTGCCGGGTCAGGTCCGATGACACCAGAGGCCCGGCCCCTTCGCACGTCCCGGGCCGAGGATCACCCCGGCAGCGGTGTCGACCAGGCGGCGTGGTCCGTGCCCCAGGGGTGGGCGGGCGCCGGGTGGTCGTCGTGGCCGGGCAGCGCGGGGCGGGCGGTCGTGACGCGCGGGCGACGGCCGTGGCTCACGACCGCTTCCGGTCCGGGCGCCGCGGCCGGCGGGTGCGCGGGGTCGCGGCCACCGGCGTCGAGCAGCCAGGCGGCGGTGCGCGCGAGCGACGCCGCGACGTCGCGCCCGCGGCCGTCGTCGCGGCGGGCGGCGAGCGCGTCCACGACGCCGGCGGCGAGCAGGTAGCCCGTCGCGTGGTCGAGCGCCTGCGCGGGCAGCGCGCCGGGGGTCTCGCCGTCCGGCGACTCGAGCAGCGCGACGCCCGACGCCGCCTGCACGATCGAGTCGAAGCCGCGACGGTGCGCCCACGGACCCTCGACGCCCCAGGCCGACACGTGCGCGACGACGGCGCCCGGCGGCGGACGCAGCCCGAACCGTGTCAGGGCCCCGGGACGGTAGCCGGTGACCAGCACGTCGGCGTCGTCGAGCAGGGCCTGCGCGCGCTCGCGGTCGCCGTCGTCGCGCAGGTCGAGCAGGGTCGTGCGCTTGCCCTGCCCGACGTCGAGGTGCTGGTGCCGGATCTCGGCGGGCAAGGGCGGGTCGACGCGCAGCACGTCGGCGCCGAGGGCGGCCAGCGCCCGGGTGGCGACGGGGCCGGCGATGACGCGGGTGAGGTCGAGCACGCGCACCCCCGCGAGGGGTGCGGCCCCGCCCGCCAGGACGGCCGGCCGGGCGACGACGTCGTCGCGCACCCCGGCCCGCACCAGCGCCCCCCGCGAGGCGGCCCGGCCGGGCGCGGACGCGCGCCACCCCGCCTCGGGGCGCACGCGGACGGCGATCGCGCCCGCGGCGGCGGCGTCGTCCTCCACGGCGCCGGCCGAGGTGTCCGCGAGCCGGGCGGCGAGGTCGTCCCGGTCGGCGCCGTCGCGAAGGCCGAGCAGGCGCAGCAGCCGGACCCGGTGATGCGGGTAGTTGGCGTGCGTGCGCACCCAGCCGTCGCGGGTGCGGAAGAAGCCGGACAGCGGCGCGAACCCCGGGACCGGCCGCCCGTCGAGCCGCAGCAGCTGGTCGGAGCCGAACGACGCCGCGAGCCTCGCCGGCGACGGCCCGCGCTCCACCAGGGGGCCGGTCGCGCCCGCGCGGCGGGCGGCCGAGGCGAAGGCCGCGACCGACCCTGCCGCCAGGTCCAGCGCCGGCAGCGTGCCGGCGAGCCAGTGGTCCCGCGCGCCGTCGAGCGGCGGGACGTCGTCGTCGGTCCGGGCGCCGTCGTCGAGCCCGGACCGGTAGTCCGCCACGAGGCGGCGCCACGGCTCCATCCCGTCACCGTACCCACGCCCTCCGGGGACGACCCGACCTGGCGAGGTAGTACCGGACCCGTCGAGGTAGTACGAGATCGCGCGAGGTGGTGCCGGGCCCCGCGAGGTGGTGCGGCACGCCACGAGGTACTACCTCGGCAACCTCCGTACTACCTCGGCGAGCCCCGTACTACCTCGGCGGGACCGGTACGACCTGGGCGGGAGGGGGGGTGTGCCGGGCCGATAGGATCGCGGGCATGGCCAAGAGCTCTGCGACCGCCCCTGTCCTGCGTCCGTTCGAGGGTCTTCCCGGGGAGGCGGACTGGGTCGCGCTGCGCGAGGTGGTGCCGTCCGCCACGGCGACGGCGCGCACGACGGCCGACCACGGCGGGCGCGACGTCACCGTCACGACCGTCCTCCCCGGCGGCTGGTGCGCGCTGCACCGTGAGGACGGCACGGTCCTGCTCGCGCTGCAGGGCCTGGGCGCCTCCGACGACCTCAGCCGCGACCTGGCCGCCGCGCTCCTCGCGGCGCTCGCGGCGGAGCCCGGCTCGGGCATCCTGCCCGAGGAGCTGCCGGCCCCGGCGGACGACGACCCGCGCCTGCAGGACGTGCTCGACCTCGACGTCCCGTTCGAGGTGACCGTGCACGACGGCTACGACTACTGGATCGACGCCGGCACGCAGATGACGGACGAGATCCGCGAGTCCCTCGACGAGGCCGCGGAGTCGTCCATCCCCACCGTGAAGCTGGCGTCGGTCGCCGCGGCGTACTGGTGCCGGATGTCGCGCGAGTTCCTGCGCTGGGCGCGCACGGAGGACGAGGACGCCGTGGTCGACGCGATCGCGCGGCTGCACGCGCGGCGCGAGTCCGGCCTCGCGGGCGGCAAGTTCCTCGGGATGTTCCGCGCCTGCGGGCTCGTCGTGCCGGTCTGGGAGCTGCCGCGCGGCACCGAGGCGGCGGAGCTGGAGGAGCCGGTGGCGGAGCTCGCGGCCCGGCTCGACGAGGCGCTCGCGGTGACCGAGCCGCTGGACGCGAACGAGCGACGCGCCCGGGCCGGTATCGTCTCCCGACAGGTGACGCTGCGCTGACGCGGCGCCGCCCGGCGGCCTCGGCCGCCGGCGGTACCCCGCGACGTCGCGGGCTCCGCACGATCTTCACGGACCGTCCCGCTCGACACCGTTTCTTGACCAGAGATCGGGCGTTCCGGGGGAGTACAGTTTCTCAGGAAAAGTTTGCTCTTCTGATTCCCGGTGATTCCCCCAAGGGGACACCGCACAGCACGCCGGCGGAGCGCCGGCCGACACGGGCGAGAGAACCCAACAGGCAGGGAGTCGTGAACACGGACCACGGAGCGACCCGCACGGGCGCTGAGGTGTCCACCAGCCAGGACGAGGCCCGCGAGCGGAACTCCGTCGCCGGCGGCGACGGCAGCGTCGTGACGACCCGCGTGGGCGCGCTGCCGGTCGCCAAGACCCCGCGGCCACCGGTCGCGCAGGGGAGGCGCAACCCGCAGCGCGTCGCGGTGATCATCCCCGCGAAGGACGAGGCGGCGCGCATCGCGGCGACCGTGCGCTCGGCGCGCGCGATCCCGCACGTCGACCTCGTGCTGGTGGTCGACGACGGCTCGACCGACGACACGCAGCACGTCGCGCGCGACGCGGGCGCCGTCGTCGTGCGCCACTCGCACAACCGCGGCAAGGCCTCCGCGATGGAGACCGGCGCGGCGGTCGTCGCGATGCGCGACGCCGACGGCCGGGCCCCGCGGCTCCTGCTGTTCGTCGACGGGGACCTCGGCGACACCGCCGTCAACACGGCGCCCCTCGTCGCCCCGGTGCGCGAGGGCGTGGCCGACCTCGCCATCGCGCTGCTGCCGAAGCAGACCGGGGCCGGCGGTCGCGGCATCGTCGTCGGCACGGCGCGCCGCGCCATCCAGCACCTCACCGGGTGGAGCCCGAGCCAGCCGCTGTCCGGGATGCGCTGCCTCACCCGCGAGGCGTTCGAGGCGGCGACGCCGCTGGCGCACGGCTGGGGCGTGGAGACGGGCATGACGATCGACCTGCTCCGCCAGGGCTACGTCGCCGTCGAGGTGCCGTGCGACCTCAGGCACCGCGCTTCGTCGAACGACCTCAAGGGCCAGCTGCACCGGGCCGGGCAGTACCGGGACGTCGTGCTCGCGGTCAACGCGCGCCGCGTGCGCGGGGCGGTGGACGCGGTGCGCGGCATCGGGCGTTCGCACGAGAGCGCGCAGTCCTGACCCGGGCGACCTGACCGGGCCGCCGGGGCCGATCTGGCCCCTGATCAGCGCCGACACCTCGCGTCGACAACCTCGCCGGGGCGTGGCTAGGCTCGCAGCGCCGGGACGAACGCGTCCCGTCCCGCCCCGACGGAGGCCTGATGCCCACCACCACTGACACCGGAGCTCCCGGCCCGCTGCGCGGGTCCGACGTCCTGGAGGTGCTCGACGCGCTGGTGGCCGCCGGTCCGGCCGACGACGCCTCGGTCGCCGAGGCGACCGGCCTGCCCCGCGCGACCGCCGCGGACGCTCTCGCGGCGCTCCGGGCGAGCGGCGCGGCCGCGGACGACGGCGCCGCGGGCGCGTTCCGAGTGGACCCGGACACCGCGTTCGGGCTCGGCGTGGACGTCGCCCGGGACCGGGTGCGGGTCGCCCTGGTGGACGCGACCGGCGCCGTCCGGGCGCGTGCGGAGCGGCGGGACGTGCAGCGCACCCCCGTGGCGCGGGCGCGGGCCGCGGCGGTGCTGGCGAACTCCTGCCGGGAGGACGTCGAGGCGCGGCTCGCGCCGGGCCGCCGGGTCGAGGTGAGCCGCGCGGTCGTGGCGTTCCCCGCCGTCGTCGGGGCCGACCGGACCACGGTGCTGCACGTGCCCGGGTACGAGAAGGGCGGGACGGCCCTGCACGACGCCCTGGTGGACGCCCTGGCCTGCCCCGTGGCGCTGGACAACGACGTGAACCTGGCCGCGGTGGCGGAGCAGCACCGGGGAGCCGGGCGCGGACGCACGTCCTTCGTGACGGTCTCGTTCGGCGCGGGGTTCGGGGCCGGCATCGTGCTCGACGGCCGGGTGCACCGGGGTGCCGCAGGCATCGCGGGCGAGGTGGCGTTCCTGCCGCAGCCAGGGCACGCCCTGGGGGAGCAGGTGCTGGGCGACGCCGCGATCGCGGCGCTGGCGAAGGACCACGACCTGCCGGAGGACGTCACCGTCCGTGAGCTCCTCGACCGCGCGGAGCAGGGCGACGGGGTCGCGGACGAGGTCGTCGCGGAGCTGGCGCGCCGGGTCGCCGTCATCGTCGCGTCGCTGGCGATCGTGCTCGACCCGGAGGCCTTCGTCCTGGCCGACGAGGCGGCGCGGCCCGCGATCCACGACCGGGTCGCCAGCTACCTCCGCGACCGCATCGGCGTCCTGCCCGTCCACATCGACGCGTCGCCGCTCGGCGCGGACGGCGCCGTGCTGGGCGCCGCGTGGGCCGCCGGCGAGGCGCTGCGCGCGCGGATCGCCGACGACGTGGCCGACGACGCGGCGGCAGTCGTCGACGGGGCCACCCGGTGAGCGCGGCCGGCGCGCCGCCGTCCGACCTGACCGCCCGCCTCGGGCTCGCCCCCGACGCCCGTGCGATCATCCTCAACGCGGACGACCTGGGCATGTGCCGGGCCGCCAACCGCGCGATCCTGCCGCTGCTCGGCGAGGGGCTCCTGGACTCCTCGACGGTGATGGTGCCGTGCCCGTGGGCGCCGGACGCCCTCGCGGCGGCGGCCGCGGACCCAGGGCTGGACGTGGG
The DNA here is from genome assembly GCF_042264825.1 of Isoptericola sp. NPDC056134. Classification (NCBI taxonomy): domain Bacteria; kingdom Bacillati; phylum Actinomycetota; class Actinomycetes; order Micrococcales; family Promicromonosporaceae; genus Isoptericola; species Isoptericola sp. NPDC056134. Next base: position 39,450 of record NZ_JBHJVM010000025.1, on the reverse strand, counting down.
CGTGCACCTGGTCCTCACGAGCGAGTGGACCCGCTACCGGTGGCGGCCGCTCACCGGCGTGGGCACGTCGCTGGTGGACGACGCCGGGTACTTCCCCACCGCGGTGGACGTCGTCGAGCGTCACGCGCGGGACGAGGACGTCGCCGCCGAGCTCGCGGCCCAGCTCGACGCCGCGCTCGCCGCGGGCGTCGACGTCAGCCACCTGGACAACCACATGGGCTCGGTCTACGGGCTCGCCACCGGCCGCACGTTCCTGTCGCAGGTGCTGGAGCTCGCGGCGACGCGCGGCCTGCCGTTCCGGCTGCCGCGCTCGCTGGACGGGCTCGCGGCGATGGGCGCCGACCCCGACGCGCCGGGGTCGCAGGCGATCCTCGACGCCGCGACCGCCGCCGCCGACGCGGCCGGCGTCGTCATCCTCGACCGGCTGTGGACGCACCCGTTCGAGCTGGCGGGCGAGGGCACCCCCGACGCGGAGGGGTACGAGGCGGTGAAGGCCGGCTTCCTCGACCTGCTGCGCGGCGTGCAGCCGGGGGTCACGGAGATCTTCCTGCACCCGATGCTGCACGACGACGAGCTGCGCGACGCCGTCGACTACGCGGCGCCCAAGCGCGGCTACGAGGAGCGGCTGCTCCGCGACCCGGACGTGGCCGCCATGATCGAGGACGAGGGCCTGGTCCGCGTCGGCTGGCGCGACCTGCGCGCGGTGCAGCGGGGCGAGACGGTGCAGCGGGCCGAGCGGTGAGCGACACCGGGACCCGCGCGGGCGTCCTCGCCCGGCTGCGCGACCGGCGTCTCGAGGGGGACCCGACCCGGGCGCAGGCCGTCGCCTACGGCGCGTCCGCGTTCCCGGCGAACCTCATGCTGCAGACGTTCTCCGCGTTCGTCGTCTTCTTCTACGTGGACCACCTGGGCGTGCCCGCCGGCTGGGTCGCGGGCGCGATGGTGGCGCACGGCGTCCTCAACGCCGTCCTCAACCCGGTGGTCGGGGCGGCGTCCGACCGGCGCCGCACGCGCTGGGGCCGCCGCGTCCCGTGGATCGTGCTGGGGATCGTGCCGCTCGTCGTGTCGTTCGCGCTCGTGTGGGCGCCGCCGTCCCTGCCCGCGGCGGGGCTGGTGGTGTGGTTCCTGCTCGTCGTCGCGGTGTTCGACGTCGCCTACGTGGCGGTCGTGCTCAACGTGTCCGCGCTGTTCCCGGAGATCTTCCGGACGACGGCGGAACGGGCGCGCGGCAACGCGCCCCGGCAGCTCTTCGCCCTGGTCGGCATGATCCTCGGCACGGCGGGGGCGCCGCTGCTGTACGACGCGATCGGCTGGGCCGGGATGGGTGTCGCGCTCGCCGTCGTGTGCGCCGCCTTCTTCGCCTGGTCGCTGCTGGGGATGGTGGAGCGCGACGCCGACGACGCCGTGCGGGCCCGCGCGTCCGCCGTCGGGCTGCGCGACCAGCTGCGGTACACGTTCGCCAACCGCGCGTTCGTCACGTACGTGCTCGGGTCGCTGTTGCTGCAGAGCACCACGGCGGTGCTGCTGGCCGGGATCCCGTTCTACGTGAAGTACACCGTGGGCGGCACGGAGGCGGACGCGACGCTGCTGCTGGCGCCGATCTTCGTGGCCGCCATCCCCGCGATCTGGGGCTGGTCGTGGGTGGTGCGCCGGCTGGGGCCGCGCACCACGATGCTCGCCGTCGTCGCCGTGTACGGCCTGGCGACGTGCCTCTACCTGCTGCCGACGACCGTGCTCGGCGCCGCGGTGGCCGGGCTCGCCGTCGGCCTCGGCGTCGCCGGACTCATGCAGGTGCTGGAGGTGGCCCTCGGCCAGGTGATCGACGACGACGAGCGCCGCACCGGCCTGCGCCGCGAGGGCATGTACTTCGGCGCGAACGGCTTCGTGGTGCGCGGGTCCGTCGTGGTGCAGGCGGTGGTCGTGGCCGGCGTGCTGGCCGCGAGCGGGTACGTCGAGGGCGCAGCGACGCAGGTGCCGCAGGTGGCCACCGGCATCCGTCTGCTCGTCGGCGGGGTGCCGGTGGCGCTCGCCGCCCTGGCCTTCGTCTGCTTCTGGCTCTATCCCCTGCGCTCCGCGGCGCCGGCCGCGCCCGCCCCCGCCGCCACGCCCTGAGCCGGGCCGCCGCGCCGTGCGACGAGCCTGTTCAGGCGCTCGGACATGACCAGGCCCAGCGCCACGAGCACCGCGAGGAACAGGGGGAACACCCAGGCCCCGGCCCACGTCGAGAGCACGCCGAAGGCGGGCGGCGCGAGGGTCGAGCCGGTGTACGCCGCGGCCATCTGGATCCCGATGATCGCCTGCGAGCTGCGCGCGCCGAAGTTGACCGGCGTGGAGTGGATGATCGCGGGGTAGATCGGCGCGCACCCCAGTCCCGCGACCACGAGGCCCGCCAGGGCGGGCACGGGCGTGCCGACGGGCAGGGCGACCAGCAGGACACCGAGGCCGACCACCGCGAAGCCGCCGCGGATCAGCAGCTTGTCGCCGACCCTGTCGGCGAAGAATCCGGCGAGGAACCGCCCGGCGGTGATGCCGAGGAGGAAGAGGGAGGCGAACGCGGCCGCGGTGGCGTCGTCGACCCCGCGGTCGGTGACCAGGTACGTCGACGCCCACAGGATCGCGGTGCTCTCGAGCGCGCAGTAGGCGAAGAACGCGGCCAGGACCAGCAGGACGCCGGGGATCCGCAGTGCCTGTGCGAGCGGGACGTGCGAGCCGCCGGTCGCCGGCTCGCCGTCGCCGGCGTGCTCGGCGCCGGGGGCCGGCCCGACCTTTCTCCAGAGCGGGATGCTGAGGATCAGCACGGCCGTGAGCACCGCCTGCGTGACGCCGACGATGCGGTAGGCGCTGGACCAGCCCAGGCCCGAGGTGATCGCGTAGCTCATGATGAACGGGCTGATCGAGGCGCCCAGGCCCCAGAAGCTGTGCAGCCAGTTCATGTGCCGCGCCGCGAAGTGCAGGGCGACGAAGTTGTTGAGCGCCGCGTCGACCGCGCCCGCCCCCAGACCGTAGGGGACGGCCCAGAGGCAGAGCAGCCAGAACGAGCCCGAGACGGAGAAGCCCACGAGCGCGGCGGCGGTCAGCCCGACGCTCACGGCGGTGACGGCGCCGGCGCCGAACCTCCGGGTCACCCGCTCGGACGCGAGGCTGGAGAGGATCGTGCCGCCCGCGATGATCATCGTGATGATCCCGGCGAAGGCGACGGGGACGCCGAGGTCCTGGTGCATCACGGGCCAGCCCGCACCGACGAGGGAGTCCGGGAGCCCGAGGCTGACGAAGGCGACGTAGATGAGGGCGAGGAGGAGCGAGTACACGGTGGGGCGGGTCGCCTTTCACGGGTGGCTGGCGGGAGACACGGCGAGGTCCATCGTCGCAGTCGTCGCCCGCGTCCGGGTCGAGCCTGCCCCACCTCGGCGGGTGACGGCAGGCTCGACCTGCGGGACGGGTCGGACAGGCGTCAGGACCGGAGCCAGGCGGTCGTGCCGCCGGGCAGCGCGCCGCCGGCGAGGGGCGCGCTGCCCAGCAGCACCTCGCCCTCGGGCAGCGGCACGGCGGCCGCGCCGAAGTTGGTGACGCTGGTCCACCCGTTGGGGCGGCGGAACGCGAGGACGTCCGGCGAGCCCGTCTCGAGCCACTCGAGCTCCTCGGCGGTCTGCAGCTGTCGCCGGAGACGCAGCGCGTCGCGGTAGAGCTCCAGCGTCGAGCCCTCGACGCCGTCCTGGGCGTCGGCGGCGTGCTCGGCGAACCATGCCGGCTGCGGCAGGTGCGCGGGCCCGTCGCCGAAGCCGAGCGACGGCCCGTCGGCGGTCCAGGGCAGCGGCACGCGGCAGCCGTCGCGGCCGACCTCGACCCCCCGGTGGCGGAAGAACGTCGGGTCCTGGCGCTCGCCGTCGGGGATGTCCGCGACCTCGTGCAGGCCGAGCTCCTCGCCCTGGTAGAGGTACGACGAGCCGGGCAGCGCGAGCTCGAGCAGCGTGGCGGCGCGCGCCCTGGCCAGCCCGGCCGCGCGGTCGAGCTGGTCCTCCGGGCCGCCGGCGAGCAGCCAGTCCGTGCCGCCCTTGCGTCGGTCGTCGCCGCGGGGGGCGAGGCCGTAGCGGGTGGCGTGCCGCACCACGTCGTGGTTGGAGAAGACCCAGGTGGTCGACGAGCCCGACGCCGCTGCCAGCTCCAGGTTGGCCGTGATGATGCGGCGGAACTGCGCGGCGTCGAAGTCGGCCTCGAGCAGGTCGAAGTTGAACGCCTGCCCCAGACCGTCCCTGCTGGCGTACCGCGCGCGGCGCTCGGCGGAGCCCACCCACGCCTCCGCGACGGCGGTCCGGGGCGGGTCGTAGGAGTCGAAGACCTCGCGCCACGCGGCGTACACGTCGTGGACGTCGTCGCGGTCGAACAGGGGGTGCTGGCCGTCGCGCGGCAGCGCCTCGAGCTCGTCCTGGGACGGGAGCGGCTCGCCGTCGGCGGGCAGGTCCTTGGTGAGCATGTGCGCCACGTCGATGCGGAACCCGTCGACGCCGCGGTCGGACCAGAAGTGCAGCGTGCGCAGGAAGTCCTCGCGCACCTCCGGGTTGTCCCAGTTGAGGTCCGGCTGCTCGACGGCGAAGTGGTGGAAGTACCACTGCCCGTCGCCCACCGGCTCCCAGGCGGGGCCGCCGAAGGTGGAGGTCCAGTCCGCGGGCGGCAGCTCGCCGTGCTCGCCGAGGCCGTCGCGGAAGATGTAGCGGTCGCGGGCGGGCGACCCCTTCGGCGCGGCGAGGGCCTCGGCGAACCACTCGTGCAGGTTCGAGGTGTGGTTGGGGACGATGTCGACGACGACGCGGATCCCCGCGCCGTGCAGCGCGGCGACCATCTCGTCGAAGTCGGCGAGCGTGCCGATCTTCGGGTCGACGTCGCGGTAGTCGGCGACGTCGTAGCCGCCGTCGGCCAGCGCGGAGGGGTAGAACGGGCTGAGCCACACGGCGTCGATCCCGAGGGCGGCCAGGTAGTCCACGCGGGAGGTGACGCCGCGGAGGTTGCCGATGCCGTCGCCGTCGGAGTCCGCGAAGCTGCGGGGGTAGATCTGGTAGACGGCGGCCTGGCGCCACCAGGTGGCGTCGGAGCCCTCGGTGGTGGGGGCGGGGACGTCGAGCAGGTCGCTCATGGGGTGCATGCCCTTCTTCGGTGGTGCGGTCTGGCGGGGAGTCGGGCGGTCAGCCCTTCACAGCCCCCTGGGTGACGCCTTCCATCACCCAGCGCTGCGTGAACAGGTACGCGACGATCGCCGGAGCCATCGCCATGAGGTAGGAGGCGAACGAGACGTTGTAGTTGTTGCTGAACTGGGTCTGGAACAGCTGCTGGCGCACGGGCAGCGTCTGGAGGTCGGGGTCGGAGATGATCAGCGACGGCATCATGAAGTCGTTCCAGGCGTAGAGGAACGCGAAGATGCCGACCGTGGCGCTCATGGGGGCCAGGAGGGGGAAGATCAGCCGCCAGAAGGTCTGCCACGTGGTCGCGCCGTCGATCCGGGCGCTCTCCTCGAGCTCCAGCGGGATCGAGCGGAGGAACGCCGTGAACAGCAGCACGCTGAAGCTCAGCTGGAACATCGTGGCGAGCACGATCACGCCGACCGGGTTGTCGAGGCCGAGGCGTCCGGTGAGCTGGATCTGCGGCAGGGCGACGACCGGGAACGGGATGAACATCGCGCCGAGCAGGTAGAAGAACGACCAGCGGAACAGGCGACGCTCCCAGTTGCGCATGATGGCGAACGACGCGACCGCGGCCAGCAGGATCGTCGCCGCGACCGTGCCCGCCGTCACGAGGACCGACACCGCCAGGCCGACGGGGAACTCGGTGAGCTGCCAGGCCTGGACGAAGCCCTGCACGTCGAACGGCGCCGGCAGCGAGAACGCGTTGCCGTCCACCGCCTGGCCCGTGGTCTTGAACGCCATCGAGACGGTGACGTAGAGGGGCAGCAGCACGGTCACCGAGCACAGCAGGAGGAGCAGGGTGCCGGACCTGCTCCACCGTTCCCGGGACGGTCGCAGCGGGCGCGCGGCGGCGGTGCGCGGCCTGCGCGCGGTCGGTGCGGTGAGCGTGGCCATCAGAGGGAGTTCCTTCCGCGGGTGACCGAGAGCTGGAGGAAGGCGATCAGCACCGTGACGACGAAGAAGATCGTCGCGTTCGCCATCTGGTAGGCGTAGTCGCCGCCGTTGAAGCCGGTGATGATGGTCATCGCGATGCTCCGGGTGGCCGTGCCGGGGCCGCCGTTCGTGAGGCCGACGATGATGTCGTAGGCGTTGAGGAAGTTCTTGAAGCCGAGGATGACGTTGATGACGACGTACCCGGCCATGAGCGGCAGGGTGATCCGCGCGAGCCGCTGCGACCTGGTCGCGCCGTCGATCTCGGCGGCCTCGTACACGTCGCCCGGGATGGCGAGCAGGCCGGCGATGTAGATGAGCAGGGTGCCGGGGACGGCCTGCCAGGCCGTGACGACGACGATCGCGAGCCAGGCCAGGTCCGGGTTGGCGAGCAGGCTCGTCTCCAGGAAGGGGATCCCGACGGCCTGCCCGGCGGCGGGCAGGGAGTTCGAGAACAGGAAGTTGAAGACGTACGCGATGATGATGCCGGAGACGACCATCGGGATGACGAAGACCGCGCGCAGGCCCACCTTCAGCCGGATGCGGGAGGTCAGCCCGACCGCCAGGAGGAACGCCACGACGTTCACCAGCACCACGGTCACGAGCGAGAAGCCGAAGGTGAACAGGTAGCTGCGCAGGATCGCGGGGTCGGTGAACGCGACGGCGTAGTTCGTGAGGCCGACGAAGTCCCAGTCCCCGATGCCGACCGAGTTCGTGAAGCTGAAGAAGATGCCGACGATCGCGGGGACCGGGATCGCCAGGGTGAACAGCACGAGGCTCGGCAGGAGGAAGAGGTAGTAGATCGGCTCGGTCCGCCTGGTGCCGCGCGGAGCAGGCCGCGCGGCGGCCGGAGCGGGCACGGCCGTCGTGGTGAGGAGGGACATGAGCAAGGACTCCTTCGTTCCGCGCGGGCTCTACCGGCGCCGGGCCAGGCGGGCCCAGTCCGTGTCGAGGGTGCGCATCGTGGCGTCGACGTCGGCGCCGAACGCGATCCCCTGGGTGTAGGCCATGACCGGGATCGTCTTGGGCACGAGCACCGAGGCGCCCTGGTAGACCCGCCCCTCGTCGTAGTACTCCGTCATGCCCGCGAGCCGCGGGTCGGAGGGCGGTGGCGCGTCCGTCGTCGGGGTGTAGCCGAGCTGCGACTCGTTGTAGGCCTCGATGATCTCGGGCCGGTACAGGTACTCGAGGAAGTCGCGCGCGGCCTCCTGGTGGCGCGACCCCTCGGGGACGATCGCCGCGAGGTCGACGTTGACGCGCACCTTCAGGTCGGCCGGGTCCTCGGTCATGGGCAGGGGGAACGTGCCGAGGTCGAGGTCGGGAGCGGTCTTGGCGATCTCGCTGAAGGCCCACGGGCCCTGGAGGTACATCGCGGCCTGGCCCTGGGCGAAGGCGAGGTTGCCGTCCCCGTACCCGCGGCTCGCGGCGTCGTCGTTCGTGTACTGCGCGAGCTGGGTCATCTGCTCGAGGGGCCGGCTGAAGTCCTTCTCGAACGAGACGTCCGAGCGTGGGCCGACGTCCGCGCCCTCGGCGTCGAGCCGGTGGAAGAAGTCGAGGGTGTCGACCTGGCCGCCCACGGCGTAGTCGAACCACCCCTGCGCCACGGTCCAGTCGTCCTTGAACGTGCCGTAGAACGGCGTCACCCCCGCGGCCTCGAGCGTGTCCGCCACCTCGAGCAGCTCGCTCCAGGTCTGCGGCACCTCGAGGTCGTGCTCCGCGAAGACCGCCTTGTCGTAGATCACCGAGGCGGCCATCACCGAGTACGGCAGCGCGCTCGTGCGGCCGTCGCAGGTGCCGTACTGGTCCATGAGGGGCTGCAGGTCCGGCCGGATCCGGGCCGCGGCCGCGGTGTCGCCCAGGTCGCTCAGCGTGCAGCGGTCCACGAACCGCGCGACCTCCATGTTGTAGTTCGCGAGCATGAGGTCGGGCGGGTTGCCCCGCACGAAGCTCGCGGACACGACGTCGACCCCCGAGGTGTCGAGCTCCACGCGGACGTCGTCCTGCGACGCGTTGTAGTCGGCCACGACCTGGGTCATGTACGGGATCGCCTCGCGCTTGCTGAAGGTGAAGCGGACGGGCTCGGCGCCGTCGCCGCTGCCGCACCCCGCGAGGAGGCTGCTGACGAGCGCCAGCCCCAGCGCCCCGGAGATCCCGCGCAGCGCACGTCTCGGTTCCTCAGACACCGTCGTCCTTTCGTCGAGAGAGCTCGAACCGGGTAGATTTCCGCACTAAATGTTGTGCCGAAATTAACTCGGTCGAAGCACCATCTCACCCGCCTGCGCCCAGGGTCAACCCCTCCGGCCGAGAAAATCGCGGCCTAGAATCAACCCGCCCGCCGGCTCGCCGCCGGGAGGGGACCACGACGCGAGGCGGAACGATGACGAACGGCCCGGAGGGGGCCACGACTCCCTCGACCCACCTGGTGCGCCGGCTCAACGCCGAGCGCGTGCTCCAGGAGGTCTGGGACGGGGAGCCCGTGACGGCCAGCGACCTCATGGCCGCCACCGGCCTGGCGCGCTCCACCGTCCTGGCGCTGTGCCGGGAGCTCATGGACCGGGGCTGGCTCGTCGCCCTCGACGACGCCCGCGCCGCCGGTGCGTACACCAAGGGCCGCCCCGCGCTGCGCTACGCCTTCCGGCCCGATGCCGCGCTCGTCGTCGGCGTGGACGCCGGGCAGCACCGTGTCTCGGCGGCGGTCGCGGACCTGCACGGTCGGGTGCTCGCCGAAGAGGCCGTGCGGGTGGACCCGGCGAGCGACGCGGACGCGCGCCGGGCGACGGTCCGCGACGCCGTGGACGCCGCCGTGGCGAGATCCGGCCGCGACGGCCGGGCCGTCGTCGCCGCGGTGCTGGGGGTGCCCGCGCCCGTGGGGACGGGCGACGTGCCGGCCGGCGCGCGGAACCCGTTCTGGGCCCTGATGAACCCCGGTCTGGGCGACCTGTTCGCGTCCCGCGGCTGGGACGTCGTCGTCGAGAACGACGCGAACCTCGCGGCGGTCGCGGAGACCGAGCACGGCGACGGCGCCGCGGCCTACGCCGCGCTCCTCGTGGGGGAGCGGATCGGGGCCGGGATCGTGCTGGACGGCGCCCTGCGGCGGGGGCCGCGCGGGGCGATCGGGGAGATGCGGATCCTCGACCTGGTCGTGGGGGTGGGCTCCAGCGACGGCCTGGGCGCGCTGGCGCGGGACGAGGCGGGCCGGCTGCTCGACGCCGGACGGGCCGGGAGCGTGCTCGCGGACGTCCCGCGCCAGCGCCTGGACGCCGAGCACGTCCTGGCGGCGGCGGACGCCGGTGACGCCGTGGCGCGGGAGGTGGCCGACGGGCTCGCCGACCGGCTGGCCCGGGTGTGCGCCGTCCTCTCCGGTCTCCTCGACCTCGACCGCGTGATCGTCACGGGGGCGATGGCGCCCGCGCTGGGGCCGGTCGTGGAGCGCGCCCGCGCGCTGCTCCCGGACCACCTGCACGACCCGGCGGTCGAGGTGGTGCTGTCCGACCTCGGTCCGGACGTCGTGCGGACGGGGGCCGTGCGCCTCGCGGTCGAGCGCGTCCGGTCCCACGCCCTCGACCGCGACCTGCCCGCGGGCGCCTGACCCGGGTCCCGGGACGTCCGGTCAGCGCGAGCGCAGCAGGGCGATGAACTCGTCCGCCATGGCGAGCCTGCGGGCCAGCCCTGCCCGGCGCTCCTCGGCCGCGGCGCGGTAGCCGTCCAGGCGGGCGCGGGCGTCGCCGGCCCCCGCGTCGTCGAGCGTCCCCGCCTCGAGCGCGTCGGTGATCTCCAGCAGCTCCGCCATCTCCTCGAGCGTGAAGCCCAGGGGCTTCATGCGGCGCACGAGCAGCAGGCGCTCGACGTCGTCCTCGGTGTACAGGCGGAACCCGCCCTCGCTGCGGGCCGACGGCCGCACCAGCCCCACCTCGTCGTAGTGGCGCAGCGTGCGCAGCGACAGCTCGGTGCGGCTCGCGACGGCCCCGATGTGCAGCGTGGCGGCGGGAGAGGGGTCGGTCATGGGGACCAGTCTGACGGATCCGGACGGGGTGGAACCCTACCCTCACGTGAGGGTAGAGTCGGCGCCGCCGCGGACGCCCGTGCCCAGTCCGACCGCGGCCCTCTGGACCTCTCCCCGTGACGCACGCTCCCGCCCCGCCAGGGCGTGCCGTCGGCCGCCCCCGGAACGAACGGAGTCCTCCGCGTGTCGGACGACCTGCGCGCCTCTCTGCCCGACCCGGCCCCCCGCCCCCTCCCGGTGGCGCCCCCCGAGGCGACCTCGTCGGGCTCGTTCCGGGCCGCGTTCAGCTCGGGGAGGGCCCTGCGCACCGAGGTCCTCGCGGGCCTCGTCGTGGCCCTCGCGCTCGTCCCCGAGGCGATCGCGTTCTCGATCATCGCGGGCGTGGACCCGCGCATCGGCCTGTTCGCGGCGTTCACGATGGCGGTGACGATCTCGTTCGTCGGCGGCCGGCCGGCGATGATCTCCGCGGCCACCGGCGCGGTCGCGCTGGTCGTCGCGCCCGTCATGCGCGACCACGGCCTCGACTACCTCGTCGCGACCGTGATCCTCGGCGGCATCGTCCAGGTCGTGCTCGGCGTGCTGGGTGTCGCCAGGCTGATGCGGTTCGTCCCGCGCTCGGTGATGACGGGCTTCGTCAACGCGCTCGCGATCCTCATCTTCACGTCCCAGCTGCCGCACCTGTTCGGCGACAAGGTCACGGCCGACAACCGGTGGTGGATCTACGCGCTGGTGGTCGTGGGCCTCGCGATCATCGTGCTGCTGCCGCGCTGGACCAGGGTCGTGCCCGCGCCGCTGGTCGCGATCGTGCTGATCACCGCCGCCGCGCTGCTCGGCGGGCTCGACGTCCCGACCGTCGGCGACGAGGGCGAGCTGCCGCAGTCCCTGCCGACCCTGGTCTTCCCCGACGTGCCGCTGAACCTCGAGACCCTGCGCATCATCGCCCCGTCCGCCCTCGCGATGGCGCTGGTCGGCATCCTCGAGTCGCTCATGACGGCCAAGCTGGTCGACGACATCACCGACACCCACTCGAACAAGACCCGCGAGTCCTGGGGACAGGGCGTCGCGAACATCGTCACCGGCTTCTTCGGCGGCATGGGCGGCTGCGCCATGATCGGCCAGACGATGATCAACGTGAAGGCGTCGGGCGCCCGCACCCGCCTGTCGACGTTCCTCGCCGGGGCCTTCCTGCTGGCGCTCGTCGTCGGGCTCGGCGACGTCGTCGCGACCATCCCGATGGCCGCGCTCGTCGCCGTGATGATCATGGTGTCGGTGGGCACGTTCGACTGGCACTCGGCCCGCCCGTCGACGCTCCGGCGGATGCCGAGGTCGGAGACGGCGGTCATGCTGGCGACCGTCGCCGTCACCGTGGCCACCCACAACCTCGCCTACGGCGTGGGCGTGGGCGTGGTCGTCGCCGCGGTCCTGTTCCTCCAGCGCGTCGCCCACCTGACCACGGTGACCCGCCTGGACGCGTCGGACGCGGACGACGAGCGGGTGTACGCCGTCGACGGCGAGCTGTTCTTCGCGTCGTCGAACGACCTCGTCGACCAGTTCGACTACGCGGGCGACCCGCACCGGGTCGTCGTCGACATGTCGAGGGCGCACGTGTGGGACGCCTCCACGGTCGCCGCCCTCGACGCCGTGCAGCACAAGTTCGCCCAGCACGGGAAGACCGTGGAGTTCCGCGGCCTCGACCCCGACAGCGCGGCGCGTCTCGACCGGCTCGCGGGCCGGCTGGGCGCCGGCCACTGACCTCGGTGCGGGCCCGGAGGCGGCCGGGCGCGCGGTAGGTTCGGGCCATGCCCGCTGCCATGCCCGCTGTCGGAGGACTCGCCACCTCGATCCCCAGCCCCGACCCCGCGTGGGCGGTGCTCGAGCTCGGCCCGTTCTCGGTCCACGTGTACGCGCTGTGCCTGCTCGCCGGGATCGTGCTGGCCACGTGGATCACGCACCGGCGCCTCGTCGCGCGCGGCGCGGGCCCCGAGGTGACGCTCGACATCGTGATGTGGGCCGTGCCGCTGGGCATCGTCGTCGCGCGGATCTACCACGTGCTCACCCACCTGGGCGACTACTCGGACGGCACCGGGACGTGGGGCTACTGGGAGTGGGTGCGCATCTGGGACGGCGGCATCGCCATCTACGGTGCGCTGATCGGCGGGGCGCTCGGCGTGTGGATCGGGTGCCGTCGTGCGGGCCTGCGGTTCTGGTCGTTCGCGGACGCGCTCGCGCCCGGCATGCTCGCGGCCCAGGCGGTGGGCCGGCTCGGCAACTACATGAACCAGGAGCTGTTCGGGGCGCCGACCACGCTGCCCTGGGGCCTGGAGATCGACCACCCGGTGGCGGGCTTCCCGGACGACACCCTGTTCCACCCGCTGTTCCTGTACGAGATGCTCTGGAACCTGCTGGGCGTCGCCGTCCTGCTCCTCGTCGAGCGGGCGGTCCGGCAGCGGGCCGAGGTCCGCGCCGACGCCGTCGGCGAGCCCGGCTACGGGCTGCGCTGGGGCCGGCTGTTCGCCCTGTACCTGGTCTGGTACGGGCTCGGGCGCAGCTGGCTCGAGGCGCTCCGCATCGACCCCACGAGCAACGCGTGGCTCGACATCCCGGCGAACATCTGGACGTCGTTCGTCGCCGTCGCGCTGGGCGTCGCGCTGTTCGTCGTCCGGGGCCGCCAGCACCCGGAGCCCGAGACGTCCGTCTACCTGCCGGGTCGTTCCGCCCCGTCGGAGGCGGCGAACACCGCGGACTCCCCGGACGACGCGGGTCCCGCGGACGCCTCGGGTTCCTCGGACGAGGCCGGCACCCGCTCGGGCGACGCCGGCTGAGCCGGCCCGTCGGGCTCGCCGGTCATCCACGACCGCAGCACGATCGACCCGACGAGCGGCACGGCGGCCATGAGCATGATCGACACCATGCGGATGCCGTAGTCGTTGACGACGGCGCCGCCGACGCCGGCGATGATCAGGCTGATCAGCACGGGCCGCAGCAGCGGCCAGCGGTCCTCGGTGCGCTGCAGCCACCGTGCCCGCAGGCGCGGCCCGCCCCACAGCACGGCGACGAGGCCGACGAGGACGGCGAGCGCGAGCCACGCGGGCACGCCGCCGCTCAGGGAGCGCAGGGCGTAGCCGGCCTTGCGGGCGATGGTCTCGAGGGCGGTGCCGTCGACCACGGACTGCACGAACGCCCCGAGGTGGGTGCGCTGGGCCGGGGGCCGCAGCCAGTCGACGACGCCGATCGCGGCGACGAGCGCCACGCCCGCGAGCCCGGCGAGGATCAGCCGCTTCCACGTGACGCGGGCCTCGACGACGCCGAGCACGAGGACGACGAAGACGGGCACCAGCACCAGCCCGCCGCCGACGTCGGCGCCGAGGGTGGGCCAGACGCTCACGACCAGGGTCACGGCGCCGACCGCCGAGGCGACCACCCCGGCGGGGATCCGGCCCCAGCGCCGCCGCACGGCCGTGGCGAGCCCCGCGGCGGCGATCACGGCGGCCGTCGCGTAGACCGAGTACGTGGGGTTGCCGAAGCCGTAGTAGCGACCGCCCAGGGTCGGGGCGGAGCCCAGCGGGCTGCCGCGGTGCAGGGGCGTGCCGAGCATCGCGTCGATCGTGAGGACGAGGAAGGTGAGCGTCGCGATCACCGTCGCGCCCGCCCACGCGGGCCGGCGGGGGGCCAGGGCGCCGACGAGCGCGACGACGACGGTGCTCAGGCCGAGCGTCACCCACAGGGACGTCGCGGGCTCGGCGAGGCGCCACCATCCCCACGCGGTCATGAGGAACGCGGCGGCGGGCACCGCGGCGCACGCGAGCAGGACGACGTCGAGCACGCGGGCCCACAGGCCCGCGGCCCGCGGCGACCTGCGGCGCAGGGCCGGGAGCAGCAGGACGACCAGGGCGAACGCCACGAGCCCCACGTACGCGGGGGCGGTGGTGACCGTGCCGGTCGTGACCCGCAGCATGTGGTCGCGCTCGGTGAGCCCGGCGAGCTCGCGCACGGTGGCCCCGGTCCCGCCCGGGCGCTCGGCGGCGAGCTCGAGGGGCGAGCCGCTGAGGTCGGCGGGCACGGGCAGGCCGAACGCCGTGACGAGGGTGGTCGGCACGTCGAGCAGCCGCACGACGCCGAGCCAGTGCGTGGCGCCGGACGTGAGGTAGGCGGGCGCGTCGTCCGCGTCCGCGTCGGCCACGCCGACGCCGAGGGACGGGCGTCCGGGGGCCGGGTTGCCGACGTTCATCACCAGCACGGTCGCGTCGGTGGGCACCGCCGCCAGCACGCGGCCGACGGTCGCGTCGACGGCGCGCAGCGCGGCGTCGCGGGCGGGGCCGTCGGACGTCGCGTCGTCGGTCAGCGGCACGAGGCCCGTGGAGGTCTCGGGGTCCGGGTGGTACGGCGCGCTGCCGGCGTCGACCAGGGTGACGGGGCACGAGAAGGTGTCGGCCGGGTCGGCGAGCGCCGCGTCCAGGTCGCGGTAGCGCGCCACCGTCCCGTCGCGGCCGGCCAGGGCGAGCGCCGCACCGGGTGCGACGGCGGTGGTGCAGACGCCGCCGTCGGCGAGGGCGTCGCCGAGCACGCCGAGCGTCGGGCGGAACTCGGACGACGACTGCAGCGCGGCGAGCCCGTCCCACCCGTCGACGGTCGCGGCGCCGTCGTCGCCCGTGCCGCCGGGCGCGACCTCCCACGGGGCGCACGACCACGCGCCGTCGGTGGTCTCGCCGGTCACGGGGCTGCGCCCGGACGACAGGCCGAGCCACCCGGCGGCCGGGCACGTCGCCGAGGCGCCGCCGACGGCGGGCGTCACGCCCGCGCCGCTGGCGCCGTCGCGCAGCACGTCCCACAGCGTCGGCGTGGCGGACGGGCTGACGTCCTCCCAGCGCACCCCCTGGGTCCCCACGATGACGACGGGGTGCGCGTCGTCGACCACGGGGGTGCCCGAGGTCGAGACGTCGCCGGCCCGCGCGGACGCCGAGCCGGGCAGCGCCGTGGTGCCGACGAGCAGCGCGACGAGCAGCCCCGCCGACGCCCCGACGAGCACGGCGGGCACGCGGGAGAGCACGGGCGCCGCGGCGCGCGCGGCGTCGCCCCGGGGTCCGGCGCCGGCCGCGCCCGCGTCGTCGGCGTGGGCGAGCCGCCCCGCGAGCAGCACGGGCAGCGCGAGGGCGAGCACGATCGCGGCGACCGCGACGCCGGAGTCGTTGAGCAGGGTGCCGACGGCGGCCGTCACGACCAGCGCGACGACGAGCCGCCACAGCACCGGGTCCTGCCGGTAGGCGCGGGCGAGGTCGTCGAGCCGCGCGCGCTCCGGGGAGAGCACGGCCCACGCGGCGGCGACGCACACGAGGAGCGCGGCCGCGCCGGCGGGGTTGGCGACGGTCGCCCACGCGCCGGCGGCCTTCCCGGCCACGACGCCGAGGGCCTTGCCCTCGACGACCGACTCGACGAAGCCGCCGAGGTGGCTGCCCGGGCCGGGCAGGAGCCAGTCCACGACGGACACCACCGCGACCAGGAGCACGGTCCCGGCGGCCACGAGCAGCACGCGGCGCCAGGTGATCCGCACGCCCGCCACGCCGAGCGCCAGCACGGCGAAGCCCGGGACGAGGGCCAGGATGCCGCCGAAGTCCGCGCCGAACGGCGGCAGGCCGTCGACCAGCACGGTCACCAGGCCCACCGCGGCCACCGTCCACCCGGCCCGGGCCGGGCTGCCGCCCCGGGCGCGCACGGCCGCCGCGAGCCCCGCGGCGAGGACCAGGCCGACCACCGCGTAGACCGCGAAGACGGTGTTGGAGAAGCCGTAGAACCGCGCGCCCAGGGAGGGCGCCGGGCCCAGCAGCGAGCCCTGCTGCAGCGTCGTGCCGGTGAGCCCGTCCACCGTGGCGACCAGCCACGTCACGCCCGCGAGGCTGGTGGCCAGGCGCCACGGCGACCGCGGCAGCAGGTGGCGCGCGAACCAGGCGACCAGCGCGGCGGCCAGGGCCGCGACGGTGAGCGCCAGGACCAGCGTCGTCACCGGGGACGGCGCCGCCCACCAGCGCGACAGGGTCGCCAGCGACGCCGCGACCGGCAGGCTCGACGCGACCACGAGGACGGCGAGCCCGACGCGGCGGCCGTACCGCGGCCCGGCCGGGCGGCCCGCGTCGGGAGCGTCGAGGCGGGCGCCCCGGCGGCGGGCCAGCAGCAGGGCGCCCACCACGACGACGTCGGCCAGGCCGACGAGCCCGAGCACCAGCGGGGACAGGCGCGGCACGGTGTCCGTGAGCACGCTGAGGTACTGCCGGTTCTCCACCGTGCGGGACACGGAGATGCGGCGGTCGTCGCCCCGCTCCAGAGGGGAGCCGCTGAACGGCGCGAGGGCGGTGGTGAGCGCCTCGTCGGCCTCGTCGGCCTCGTCGGCCTCGTCTGCCCCGTCGGCCGCCGGGTCGTCGTCCGTCGCGTCGTCGTCGGCCGAGGTCCCGGACAGGGCGCCTCCGGTGACGGTGTCGGCGAGGGTCGCGGACAGGTCGGCCAGCACCACCACGCCGGCCCAGCGGGACGACGTCGAGGTGAGCCACGTCGCGCTGCCGCCGGGTGACGTCCAGTCCACGACCACCTGGAGGTCCGCGGGGCCGAGCGGCGTGTCGGAGATCCCGGCCACCACGAGCCGCCCGCCGGCGGGGAGCAGGTCGGCGAGGCGGCCGACCTGCGCGTCGAGCTCCTCGACCGCGGCCGTGCGCTCGCTCGCGGCGTCGGGCAGCACGCCCAGGTCGACGACGGTGGCCGGGCACTCCGCCACGTGCGCGGCCGTGAGACGCCCCACGTCGGGGAGGTAGCGCGCCACGTCGCCGTCGGCGTCGGCGAGCGCGACGGCGGCGCCCGGCCCGACGGCGGTCGTGCAGGCCCGCGCGACGTCGGCGACCTCGCCCAGCGCGCCGGGCTCGGCGGCGTTCGGCGTCAGGGGGTCGCTCGCGGCGAGCTCCGTCCACCCGGGCACGTGCGTGCGCTCCGTGCCGGCCTCCGCGCCTGTCTCCGTGCCGCCCGCCGTCGTGCGGGGCACGGGCACGGAGGTGCAGCCGAGCGCGGGCGCGCCGTCGTCGGGGGCCGGCCCCTCCTCCTCGTCGCCCTCGTCCGCATCCTCGAGGAGGGTGGGCTGCGCGACGGCCCTGCTGCCCGCGGACAGGCTGAGCCACCCCTCGACCGGGCAGGTGGGGGTGAGGGTGCGCACGGCGATCGAGGCGACCGACCCGCCCCCGATGAGCCGCCAGAGGTGCGGGGTGCGCACCGCGTCGACGTCGGACCACTGCAGGCCCGACACCCCCGCGAGCACCAGCGGGGTCTCGGGCGGCTCGGCGTCCGCCGGCGCCGGGGCCGCGGACGCCGCCGGCGCTCCGAGGAGGAGGGCGGCGAGCAGGGCGAACGTCGACGCGACGAGCGCGCGGGCGGGGCGGATCACGCGGGCCAGCCTATGCACCGCCCGGTCGCGGGGTCCGCGAGGCCGCCGCGGGACGCCGGACGTTCACGCGATCATCCCGTCCGGACCACGAGCGCGCCGGGCTCCACCCAGGTCTCCAGCTCGACCGCGTTCCCCAGCGGGTCGCCGTCCACCTGCGCCTGCTCGCCGTCGTCCACCCGGATCACCGCGCGGCGGGCGCGGGTGTGGTCGATCCGGCCGATCTTGCCGGGCAGGTCGTTGCGCACGCCGAGGCCCTGCGCCACGACCTCGCCGAACAGCTGCGCCCACCCGGCCAGGCCGCCGCGGGTGTCGATGGCCGCGACGTCGAGCTCGCCGTCGTCGATGACGGCGTCGGGCAGCAGCGTGATGCCGCCGGGCAGCCGGCCGCAGTTGCCGACCATGATGCTGCGCAGCCGCGCCTCGACCGGCTCGCCGTCGTCGAGGCGGATGGTCGCGCGCATGCGCCGGCCGTGCAGGTGCCGTGCCCCGGCGACGAAGTAGGCCACCCAGCCGACCTTGGCCTTGAGCTGGTCGTCCGCGTCGGCCACCATCGCGGCGTCGAAGCCCAGCCCCGCGATGACGAGGAAGAGGTGCGCCTGGTGGGGGTCGCCGTCGACGAGGGGCTCGGCGCCGGGGGCGAACTCGCTGACCCGGGCGCGGCCGACGTCGATGGCGCGGTCGGTGCCGCCCAGGACGACGGCGACGGCGTCGGTCACCGACGTGAGCGGCAGGTCGAGGTTGCGGGCGAGGAGGTTGCCGGTGCCGACCGGGATGAGGCCCATCGGGCGTCCGGTCCCGGCCAGGACCTCCGCCACGGCGCGCACGGTGCCGTCCCCGCCCGCGGCGACGACGACGTCCGCGCCGTCGGACAGTGCCCGCCGGGCCTGGCCGGTGCCGGGGTCGTCCACCGTGGTCTCGTAGAACAGGGGGTGGGGCAGCGCGGCGTCGGCGCACACCCGCTCCACGACGGCGCGCACGTCTGCCGCGCCCTCCTTGGAGGGGTTGATGACGACGGCGAGCCGCATCCCCTGGGCCTCGCCCTCCTGCGCACGCTGCGCGTCCCGTGCCGCGAGGACGTGCTCGCGGGTCCGGGCGCGGCGCCACAGCACCAGCGTCGCGGCGAGCGCGCTGAGCACCAGGGCCAGCGCGACGACCAGCGCGACAATCTCCGCGTACTCGTCCGGCATGACGGCAACCTACGACGGATCAGCCGCCCGGACCCGGCGAAGTCGTCCATCTCACGCCGAAGGAGTGCCCACGTGCCGAGGTAGTACGGAACCTGCCGAGGTAGTACCGGACCTGCCCAGGTAGTACGGAACCTGCCGAGGTAGTACGGCACCGAGCTCCGCGGATATCCGTGGGGCCGCGTGCGGCCCGGCCGTTAGGCTTGCGGGCGTGATCGACCTCCGACTGCTGCGCGACAACCCCGACGTCGTCCGTGCGAGCCAGCTGGCCCGCGGCGACGACCCCGCTCTCGTGGACGCGGCGCTCGACGCCGACGCGCGCCGTCGCTCCTCCCTCACGGAGTTCGAGTCGCTGCGGGCGGAGCAGAAGGCGCTCGGCAAGCAGGTGGCCAAGGCGCAGGGCGACGAGAAGGCCGAGCTGCTGACCCGCACCAAGCACCTCGCGGAGCAGGTGAAGGCGCGGCAGGCGGAGGCGTCGGACGCCGAGAAGCAGCTCGACGAGCTCCTGTACGGCATCGCGAACGTCGTCGAGGGCGCGCCTCCCGGGGGCGAGGACGACTACGTCGTCGTCAAGGAGGTCGGCACGCCGCGCGACTTCGCGGCCGAGGGCTTCGCGCCCCGCGACCACCTGGAGCTCGGCGAGGGTCTCGCCGCGATCGACACGGCGCGCGGCGCCAAGGTGTCGGGCTCGCGGTTCTACTTCCTCACCGGCATCGGGGCGCGCCTCGAGCTGGCGCTGCTGAACGCGGCGGTGGACCAGGCGGTGAGCGCGGGCTTCACGCCGATGATCACGCCGACGCTGGTCAAGCCGGACACGATGCGCGGCACCGGCTTCCTCGGCAGCCACGCGGACGAGGTGTACCACCTGGAGAAGGACGACCTGTACCTGGTCGGCACCAGCGAGGTGGCGCTCGCGGGCTACCACGCGGACGAGATCATCGACCTGTCGGCGGGCCCGAAGCGGTACGCCGGCTGGAGCGCCTGCTACCGTCGCGAGGCCGGCGCCGCGGGCCGCGACACCCGCGGCATCATCCGCGTGCACCAGTTCCACAAGGTCGAGATGTTCAGCTACTGCGACCCGGAGGACGCGGCCGCCGAGCACCAGCGCCTACTGGCCTGGGAAGAGGCGATGCTGGCCAAGGTCGAGCTGCCCTACCGCGTCATCGACACGGCCGCGGGCGACCTCGGCACGTCCGCCGCGCGCAAGTTCGACTGCGAGGCGTGGCTGCCCACCCAGGAACGCTTCCTCGAGCTCACCTCGACGTCGAACTGCACCACGTTCCAGGCCCGTCGCCTGGGCGTGCGCGAGCGGACCGTGGACGGCACCACGCGCCCGGTCGCCACGCTGAACGGCACGCTGGGCACCACCCGCTGGATCGTCGCCATCCTCGAGAACCACCAGCAGGCCGACGGCTCGGTCCGCGTGCCCGAGGGGCTGCGGCCCTACCTGGGCGGCCTCGAGGTGCTCGAGCCGGTCGCGTGAGCGGGCAGCCCGCCCCGCGCCTGGTCGCCCTCGACATCGACGGCACGCTGCTCGGGTACGACGGCGGCCTGTCGCCCGCGGTGCGCGACGCCGTCGCGGCGGTCCAGGCGGCGGGGCACCACGTGGTGCTGTCGTCGGGGCGGTCGCTCATCGCGATGACGCCGGTGGCGCAGCTGCTCGGCATCACGACCGGCTGGATGGTGTGCTCCAACGGCGCCGTGACCGTGCGCCTGGACGCCGCCCTCCCGCACGGCTGGGAGCTCGACGAGGTGCGCACGTTCGACCCGGGCCCTGCGCTGCGCCTGCTGCGCGAGGAGCTGCCCGACGCGCGCTACGCCGTCGAGGACATCGGCATCGGCTTCCGCATGAACGCGCTGTTCCCCGAGGGCGAGCTCGACGGCGTGCACCAGGTCGTCGACTTCGAGCAGCTGTGGGCCCGCGAGGTGACGCGAGTCGTCATCCGCAGCCCCGAGCGCACCCCGGAGGAGTTCAGTGCGATGGCGGCGCGCATCGGCCTGGGCGACGTCACCTACGCCGTCGGCTGGACGGCGTGGATGGACGTGGCACCGAAGGGCGTCACCAAGGCGTCGGGGCTGGAGCGGCTGCGCGAGCGCCTGGGCGTCGACCCCGCGGACACCGTGGCCGTCGGCGACGGACGCAACGACGTCGACATGCTGCGCTGGGCCGGCCGCGGCGTCGCCATGGGGCACGCGGACGACGTCGTGCGCGCCGCCGCCGACGAGGTCACCGGCCCCGTCGACGAGGACGGCGTGGTGCCGGTGCTGCTCTCCCTGCCGAGATAGAGAACCCGGAACGCGAGATAGAGAGGCTCGGGGTTCTCTATCTCGCGGTCCGGGGTTCTCTATCTCGGCGCGTCAGTGGCGCGCGGTGAGGACGACAGGGCCGTCGTCCGTGACGGCGATGGTGTGCTCGCTGTGCGCGCCGCGGCTGCCGTCGGCGGACCGCAGGGTCCAGCCGTCGGGGTCGGTGAAGATCTCGTCGGTGGTCTCGAGGAACCACGGCTCGATGGCGATGACGAGGCCCGGCTTGAGCGGGAACCCGCGGCCG
Source organism: Isoptericola sp. NPDC056134 (assembly GCF_042264825.1). Classification (NCBI taxonomy): domain Bacteria; kingdom Bacillati; phylum Actinomycetota; class Actinomycetes; order Micrococcales; family Promicromonosporaceae; genus Isoptericola; species Isoptericola sp. NPDC056134. Next base: position 18,191 of record NZ_JBHJVM010000025.1, on the reverse strand, counting down.
GGGCGGCCGTCGTTCGGCACGTGCGGGTCGCCGTGCATGGTGCGCCCGACGCCGTGGCCGCCGAAGTCCGTGTTGATGTCGTAGCCGGCGCCGCGGGCCACCTTGGCGATGGCGGCGGAGATGTCGCCGATCCGGTTGCCGGCGACCGCGGCCGCGATGCCCGCCTCGAGCGCCACCTCGGTGGTCTCGATGAGCTTCGCGTCGGCGGCCGCGCGCTGCGGCGACGCGGAGGTCCCGACGACGAACGACAGGGCGGAGTCGGACACCCAGCCGTCCACCGACGCGGCGAAGTCGATGCTCAGCAGGTCGCCGTCGCGCAGCGCGTAGTCGTGGGGCAGCCCGTGCAGGACGGCGTCGTTCACGGACGTGCAGATCACCTTGCCGAAGGGCATGGCTCCGAACGACGGGTGATAGTCGATGTAGCAGGACTCGGCGCCGCGGTCGCGGATCATCCGGTGCGCGACGGCGTCGAGCTCGAGGAGGTTCACCCCGACGGCGGCAGCGTCGCGGACGGCCGTGAGCACCTCGGCCACGAAACGCCCCGCGGGGCGCATCTGGTCGATCTCTCGCGGGCTCCTCAGCTCGATCATGGCGGTCCTCTCGGAAGGTACGTGACGGGGGTCCGGGTCCCAGGGTGTCACGAATCGTCACCGAGTCGTGACCGTGAAACGACTTGCAGGAACTTGCACCTGCAGGTGGGGGTGCGGTGAACTCTGGAGGGAGGCAGTATCCCGGTCAGGGGGACCAGGGATCACGGGCCGCCGATCGGCGGGAACACCTCCGTGGACCACGACGCAGTGGAGGAGCTCGGCAATGACCAGACGAACGACGACGGCGCGGCGACGCGCACTGGCGCTGGCGGCAACCGGCGCGGGCCTCGCGCTCGTGCTGGCCGCCTGCAGCGACCCCGACGGCGAGGGCGGTGTCGGCGAGGAGGAGACCAGCGCCTCCAGCGCGGAGATCGACTGCTCCGCCTATGACGAGTTCGGCGACCTCGACGGCAAGACCGTGAGCGTGTACACGTCGATCGTGGACCCGGAGGGGGCCACCCAGCAGGACTCGTACAAGGCTTTCGAGGACTGCACGGGCGTCAAGATCGACTACGAGGCGTCCCGCGAGTTCGAGGCGCAGCTCCTCGTCCGGATCAAGGCGGGCAACGCCCCGGACATCGCCTACCTGCCGCAGCCGGGCCTGCTCAACACGATCGTCAAGGACTATCCGGACGCCATCCAGCCGGCCCCCGACGCCACCGCCAAGAACGTGGACGAGTTCTGGAACGAGACCTGGAAGGGCTACGGCACGGTCGACGGCACCTTCTACTCCGCGCCGCTGGGCGCCAACGCGAAGTCGTTCGTCTGGTACTCGCCGTCGATGTTCTCCGACGCCGGCTACGAGGTGCCGCAGACGTGGACCGAGCTGATGGACCTCACCCAGAAGATCCACGACGACACCGGCGGCCAGGTCTGGTGCGCCGGGGTCGAGTCCGGCGACGCGACCGGGTGGCCGGGCACCGACTTCATCGAGGACATGATGCTCCGCACCGCGGGCGTCGAGGACTACGAGAAGTGGTACACCCACGAGATCCCCTTCAACGACCCGAAGGTGGTCAAGGCGTGGGACACGGCGGGTGAGATCCTCAAGAACCCGGACTACGTCAACGCCGGCCTGGGCGGCGTCGACTCGATCGCCACGCAGTCGTGGACCGACGCGGGCAACGGCATCCTCGACCAGCAGTGCTGGATGCACCGCGCGGCGAACTTCTACCAGACGCAGTGGCCCGAGGGCACCGAGGTCTCCGAGACCGGCGACGTGTTCGCCTTCTACCTGCCCACGGACCAGACCGACGTCAAGCCGATGCTCGGCGGCGGCGAGTTCGTGGCGGCGTTCAACGACCGGCCCGAGGTGCAGGCCTTCCAGACCTACCTCTCGAGCGCGGACTGGGCCAACCAGAAGGCCCTGGCCACGCCGGACGGCGGCTGGGTCAGCGCCAACAACGGGCTCGACCCGAACAACCTGTCGACGGAGTTCGACCAGTACGTCGCCGGGGTGCTGGCCGACCCGAACACGGTCGTCGCGTTCGACGCGTCCGACCTCATGCCGGGCGAGGTCGGCGCCGGCACCTTCTGGAACGGCATCGTGGACTGGCTGACCGGGTCGAGCACCCAGGAGGTCACCGACAAGATCGAGGCGTCCTGGCCGAAGTGAGCCGGCCCGCCGCGTGATTGTGCTCGACCGCGCGGTCCGGGGACGTCGCACGACGTTCCCGGACCGCGCGTCGCTCCCGACTCCGTCCCGACTCCTCGAGGAGGTCATCGATGACCTGGTTGCTCGAGCCTGACACCACGGGGCAGAAGTTCCTGCTCATGGTGGTGGCCGTGGCGCTCTTCGCCGCGGTGATGGGCCTCATCCTGTTCCTGGTGGACCGGCCGAAGCGGATCCCGTCGTGGGTGGTGGCGGCCGGATTCGTCGGCGTGCCGCTCCTGTTCCTCGCGTACGGCCTGCTGCGTCCCGGCCTCATCACGCTGTGGCAGTCGTTCTTCAACCGCAACGGCACCGAGTTCATCGGCTTCGACAACTACGTGCGGGCGTTCACCGAGGGCCAGTTCCAGCAGGTGCTGCTGGTCACCGCGGCCTGGGTGATCCTCGCGCCGCTGCTGAGCGCCGTCATCGGACTCGGGTATGCAGTCCTGGTGGACCGCACCCGGTTCGAGAAGCTCGCCAAGGCGCTCGTGTTCGTGCCGATGGCGATCTCGATGGTGGGCGCCTCGATCATCTGGAAGTTCGTCTACGAGTTCCGGCCCGACCAGGCGAACATCAACCAGATCGGCCTGCTCAACCAGGTGCTGGTGTGGGTCGGCCTGCCGCCGCAGCAGTTCCTCATCGGGCAGCCGTGGAACACCTGGTTCCTCATCGTGGTGATGATCTGGATCCAGACCGGGTTCGCGATGACGGTGCTGTCCGCGGCGATCAAGGCCATCCCGGACGACATCGTCGAGGCCGCCCGCCTCGACGGGCTGCACGGCATGGGGATGTTCCGCTACATCACGGTGCCGAGCATCCGGCCGGCGCTGGTCGTCGTCCTCACCACGATCGCGATGGGCACGCTCAAGGCCTTCGACATCGTCCGCACGATGACGGGCGGCCAGTTCGGCACGCAGGTGGTGGCCAACGAGTTCTACACGCAGGCGTTCCGGCAGGGGAACCAGGGGCTCGCCGCGGCGCTCGCCGTCGTCCTGTTCATCCTGGTGATCCCGATCATCGCGTACAACGTGCGGCAGATGCGCAAGTCGGAGGAGATCCGATGACCTCGACCCCCACCCCCGGCCAGGCCGTCGCCGGCTCCGCCCTCGACGACGACGTCCCTCAGGCGGGCGTCCGCAAGCTCTCGCGCCTGGAGCGCCGGGCGATCGCCACGAAGGGCAAGCTGAGCTCCCCGTGGGCCTCGGGCATCGCGATCATCATCGCCATCCTGTGGACGATCCCGTCGCTCGGCCTGCTCATCACGTCGTTCCGCCCGCAGGAGGACATCCGCCGCACGGGCTGGTGGACCGTGTTCGGCGACCTGTTCACCGGGGACGCCCAGTTCACGATGGACAACTACAACGAGGCGCTGTACGGGAACAGCAACGACCTGTCCACGTTCTTCGTGAACTCGTTCGTCATCACGATCCCCGCGGTCCTCATCCCGATCACGCTGTCGCTGCTGGCGGCGTACGCGTTCGCGTGGATCAAGTTCCCGGGCCGGAACTTCCTGTTCGTGGCCGTGTTCTCGCTGCAGGTGGTCCCGCTGCAGATCGCGCTGGTGCCGCTGCTGTCGGACTACGTCGACTGGAACGTCAACGGCAGCTTCTGGACGGTGTGGCTCTCGCACTCGATCTTCGCGCTGCCGCTGGCGATCTTCCTGCTGCACAACTTCATGAAGGACATCCCGGCCTCCCTCGTGGAGGCGGCCCGGGTCGACGGGGCCGGGCACGTGAAGATCTTCTTCCGCGTCCTGTTCCCGCTGCTGGTCCCGGCGATCGCGTCGTTCGGGATCTTCCAGTTCCTGTGGGTGTGGAACGACCTGCTCGTCGGCCTGACGTTCGCCGCCCCCGAGTACCAGCCGCTGACGGTGAAGATCGCCGAGCTGGCCGGCACGCGAGGAGGGGACTGGTACCTGCTCACCGCCGGCGCGTTCATCGCGATGGTCGTGCCGCTGATCGTGTTCATCGCGCTGCAGCGGTTCTTCGTCCGCGGCATGCTCGCGGGCGCGGTCAAGGGCTGAGTCCGACCCGCCGCAGGGCGGTGCGGACACGGGGACGACGACGGCGGCCCGGGCATCCGCCCGGACCGCCGTCGTCGTGCGTCTCGTGCTGCGGTCAGACCGCCGGAGCGCCGTAGGGCGCGGCCGGGCCGGCCGGCAGACCCTTCGGGTCCGGGCCGAACCGGTTCGGGCCGTGGGTGCCGTCCGTGGCGTAGAAGACGAGCATGATGATCGGCCCGGCCAGCGGGATGAAGGACATGAACCAGTAGAAGCCCGACTTGTCCTGGTCGTGCAGGCGGCGCACCATGACGGCGATCGTCGGCACGAGGAGCGCGAGGCTGATCAGCCCGACCAGCGCCGTGACGACGAAGTACCCGGCGCCGAACGTCCCGGTGGTGGTGTCGAGCGACGCCGCGCCGACGATGCCGAGCAGGATGCCCGCCACCGCGGCGACGATCACCAGGAACAGGTACCAGAACCAGAACTCCGACCGGCGCGCGCGGCCGGTGAAGGTGACGTACTGCGAGAAGACGGACTTGATCGCGTCCGGGAAGGACATGACGGCCTCACTGGGTCGTGGGGGAGGGCGGCGGGGACGAAGACGCCCCGCGGTGCGCGCGGGATCGCGCGCCGGCCCTGACAGCCCCGCGAGCGTAGGGCGTGTGCGCACGCGACGTCCAGGGCTCGTCCACGTCCCGTCCACATCCTGGGTGGGGAGGGCTCCCCGTCGCGGGTGCGGGCCGGATGTGCTGCGCCCGTATGCTCCCGGGGGTGTCGACCCCCGCCCCCTCCTCGCGCGGAGTGCTGGACCGCGTGCCTGCCCCCGCCATGTTCCTGGTCTCCGGGATCACCCTGTACGCGGGCGCGGCCGTCGCGGTCGGCCTCTTCGACCGGCTGGGGGCGCCCGCGGTCGGCTGGTGGCGCATCGCGCTCGCCGCCGTCGTCCTCCTCGCGTGGCGGCGCCCGTGGCGACGGCGCTGGACCCGCCGCGACCTCGTCGCGGCCGCGCTGTTCGGCGTCGTCCTCGCGGCGATGAACGTCGTGTTCTACGTGGCGGTGGACCACCTGCCCCTCGGCGTCGCCGTCGCGATCGAGTTCCTCGGCCCCGTGGCCGTCGCCGCCGTCACGGGCCGTGGCTGGCAGGAGCGGGCGGCGATCGTGGTGGCGGCGGCCGGCGTGGTGCTGCTCGCGGGCGTCACCCTGGGCTCCGGGATCCCGCGCGAGGACGCCGTGATCGGGCTGAGCGCCGTCCTCGCCGCGGCCGCGTGCTGGGCCGGCTACATCGTGCTGGGCAAGCGGGTCGCCCATGGCGGGTCCGGTGTCGACGGGCTCGCGGTCGGCATGGTGGCGGGTGCCGTCGCCTTCGCGCCGTTCTTCGCGTGGTCGGCGCCGGAGGTCGTGACCGACCCGCCCCTCCTGCTGTTCCTGCTGGTCGTGGCGGTCTGCTCGTCCGTCGTCCCGTACGTGCTGGACCAGGTGGTGCTGCGCCGGGTCGGCATGGCCCGGTTCTCCGTCATGCTCGCGCTCCTGCCCGCGACCGCCGTCCTCGTCGGCGCCGTCGTCCTCCAGCAGGTCCCCACCTGGCCGGAGCTGGCCGGCCTCGCGCTCGTCTCCGGCGCCATCGTCATGACGGCGCGGACCTGACCGGTCCCCGCGGGACCCGGTCGGGCTGCACGTACGGGCTACAGGTACTGACCGGGGGAGGGGCGCCGGTCGTCCTGCCCGGGCGGACCGGGCGGCTGGCCCGGGCCCGCCGGCCCGCTGGGGCCGAAGGGCGCGGGATGCGCACCGGGCGGTAGCGCGCGCCGCATCTGCGAGAGCTGTGCCTGCGCCGCCATCTGCTGGGCGACGAGCGCCGTCTGGATGCCGTGGAACAGACCCTCGAGCCAGCCGACGAGCTGGGCCTGCGCCACCCGCAGCTCGGCGTCCGACGGCACTCCCTCGTCCGAGAACGGGAGCGTGATGCGGTGCAGCTCCTCGACGAGGTCGGGGGAGAGGCCCTCCTCCAGCTCCGCGAGGGAGCGTTCGTGGATCTCGGCCAGCCGGGTGCGGGCGGCGTCGTCGAGCGGGGCGTCGCGCACCTCGTCGAGCAGCCGCTTGATCATGCCGCCGATACGCATCACCTTGGCGGGCTCCTCGATCCGCGACGCCTCCTCGGGCTCGCCTTCCTCGCCGGGGGCCGCGACGCCCACCGGCTCGGTGGTCTCCCCGTCCGGGGTGACCACCCGCGGGGCGGTGCCGTCGGTGTCGCGAGTGCCGTCGTCGCTCTCGGTCATGCGTCCCAGTGTGGCCCACGGGGCCGACAGGAGCCGGTCGGGGCTCGGGAGGGCGTCCGAAGGCGTCCGTGGGCGCCCGGGGTTGTCCGACTGGCGTCAGGGCACCAGGAGCACCTTGCCGAACACCGCGCCGGACTCGAGCAGTTCGTGCGCGGCAGGGGCCTCGGCGAACGGCACCCTGGCGTGCACCACGGGCCGCACCCGGCCGTCGGCGACCAGGGGCCACACCCGCTCGCACACGGTCGCGACCAGGGCCGCCTTCTCCGCGGCGCTGCGCGGACGCAACAGGGTCCCGGTGACCCAGGCGTGCTTGGCCATGAGGGCGTCGAGGTCGAGCTCCCCGCGGCGGCCCCGCTGCAGCCCGATGACGACGAGCCGGCCGCCCGGGGCGAGCGCGCGGACGTTGTCGGTGAGGCCGCCGCCGCCGAGCACGTCCAGCACGACGTCGGCTCCGCGCCCGCCGGTCGCGTCGCGCACCGCGGCCACGACGTCCTGCGTGCGGTGGTCGACGGCGACGTCCGCGCCGAGCTCGACGCAGCGCGCCACGCGCTCCGGGCCGCCCGCGGTGGCGACGACGCGCACCCCGAGCGCCGCGGCGAGCTGGATCGCGACGCTGCCGACGCCGCCCGAGCCGCCCTGCACGAGGAGCGTCTCGCCCGCGTGCAGCCGGCCGGTGTCGACGAGGTTGGTCCAGGCGGTGCAGACGGCCTCCGGCAGCGCGGCGCCGTCGACGAGGTCGACGCCGTCGGGCAGGGGCAGCAGCTGGGCGGCACGCGCCACGACCTGCTCGGCGTACCCGCCGCCCTCGAGCAGCGCGACGACGCGGTCGCCGGGCGCCCAGGTGGTCACCCCCGGCCCGAGCGCGCGGACCGTACCCGAGATCTCCAGACCCGGCCACTCGGGAGCGCCGGCCGGCGGAGGGTAGTTTCCGGCGCGTTGCAGCAGGTCAGCGCGGTTGACCCCCGCGGCGGCGACGTCGATCAGAACCTCGCCGGGGCCCGGTTTGCCCAGGTTGACGAGGGATAGGGTGAGTTTCCCTGGACCGCCAGGTGCCGATATCGTGACCGCTCGCACACCGATGGAGCCTACTCGCGTGCCTGGAAGCCCAGCCGGGCGCGGGGAGTGGTGCCGGACGTGATGGCACCCACCCGAGGATCGGACGACGACGGTCGCCACGCCTCGACGAACAGTGTTGGAGAGAGGTTCAGATGCTCCGCAGGTTGGGCGTTCGCGGGAAGATTCTTGCGACACTCGCCGTGCCGATCTTCGTCCTGGCGTTGACGGCGGGCTGGATCACCTGGCAGTCGCTGCAGGAGAACCGCAGCGCAGAGCAGACCGCGGCCCTGATGGAGTCGCTGCAGCTGCAGGACGACGCAGGCTCCGCCGTGGCCGCGGAGCGCGCCACGAACATCGCTGCCGACATGGGGATCCCGGGCGCGAAGAAGGCTCTCGTCAAGGCGCAGGAGACCACCGACCGCGCTCTCGACGCCCGCGACGAGGCGCTCGAGGTGCTCGACACCACCGCCCTGCCCACCAACGTGCAGGACGCCGTGAACCGGACGCTCCGTGACCGCACGGTCCTGGACGACCTGCAGCGCAACGTCATCTCCGGCCAGCTCTCCGAGTCGCGCGCGACCGAGCGGTACACCGCGCTGAGCGAGAACGCGCTGGACGTCCCGCGCGCCATCGCCCAGAGCAGCGACGACGCCGGTCTCACGCGCCACATCAACGCCTACGTCGCCCTCGACGAGGCGATGCTCGCCAACACCATGGAGCGACCGGTCGCCGGGGCGGCGCTGGCCCTCCTCGCGCAGGGCGAGGCACCGCCGTCGGACCTCAACGGCCGCATGGTGAACCTGCTGCAGACCACCGACGGCCTGATCGCGACCGCGCAGGAGCAGCTCGACCTGATCCCGGGCGAGCTCGAGGTGCCCGGCTACGAGGCGGACCTCGACCGTGCCCGCCTCCAGCTGCGCTACCTGAACTTCTCCGGCATCGACCCCGAGGTCGCGAGCCAGTGGAACGCGCTCTCGCAGGGCTGGGTCGAGTCCACGCAGCCGGTGCGCGACGACTCCCGCGACGCCGCGGTCGAGTACTCGAAGGACCTCGCGGGCAGCGCGCAGACCGCCGCCCTGCTGACCGGTGCGGCGGCGTTCGGCGTCGTGCTCGTGTCGTTCCTGCTGGCGCTGCTCATCGCGCGCCGCATCGTGCAGCCGCTGGCCCGCCTGACCTCCGCGACGGCGGAGGTGCGCGACCGTCTGCCCCGCATGGTGGAGCAGATGGCGGTGCCCGGGCAGGCGCCGTCGATCGACCTCGTGCAGGTGCCCGTCGAGTCCAGCGACGAGATCGGACGCCTCGCGGCCGCCTTCAACGAGGTGAACGAGACGACCATGGTCGTCGCGCGCGAGCAGGCCGCGCTCCGCGGCTCCATCGCGGAGATGTTCGTCAACGTGGCGCGTCGCGACCAGGTGCTCCTCAACCGCCAGCTGTCGTTCCTCGACGAGCTGGAGCGGTCCGAGGAGGACCCGAGCACGCTGTCGAACCTCTTCCGCCTGGACCACCTGGCCACGCGGATGCGGCGCAACGCCGAGTCGCTCCTCGTGCTCGCGGGCATCGACTCGGGCCGGCGCGTGCGCAACCCGATGCCGATCTCCGACGTCGTCCGCACGGCGTCGTCCGAGATCGAGCTCTACGACCGCGTCCGCCTCGACCTGGGCGTCGACCCGCACATGCTCGGCCACAACGCGCTGAGCTCCGCGCACCTGCTGGCGGAGCTGCTGGAGAACGCGACGATGTTCTCCGAGCCGCACACGCCGGTCGAGGTGTCGACGTCGCGCGACGAGCGCGGCGTCGTCGTCACCGTGCGCGACCACGGGCTCGGCATGAGCCCCGAGGAGATCGCGGACGCGAACACCAAGGTCTCCAGCCGCTCCGCGTCGGACGCCGTCGGCGCCCAGCGCCTCGGCCTCTACGTGGTCGGCCGCCTGGCCGACCGCCTCAACGCGCAGGTCCGTTACCAGGGCGGAGCGTCGGGGTCGGGCACGGAGGTCACGGTCGTCTTCCCGGCCGACCTGTTCCTGCCCGACGACGCCCTGCCGCTGCCGCAGCCGACCGACCCGCTGGAGGCGGCCACGCAGAACGCCGCCGCCGACCTCGGCGGCCAGATCGCGGAGGCGTTCGAGGAGCAGGCCCCGGGGCCGATCGGCGGGGTGCCCTTCGAGGCTCCGGAGCCCGCACCGTCGTTCGGGGTCCCGGACGCGGCGGAGCCCCCCACGATGCCGACCCCGGCGGTGGCCCCGGTCGCCCCGGTCGCGTCGGCCGCCCTCCCGGTCGAGCCCGAGCCGCCGGCCGCGGTGCCGGTCGACCTGGACGCGTTGACCGACGGCACGACGTCGATCGGCATGCCCCGCCGCCGGCGCTCCGGCGTCGGCTCCGGCGAGGCCGTGACGCGACCGGACACCGGCCCGATCGTGCTGCCGCCGCTCGCGACGCCCGAGCTGCCGGACCTGGACGAGGCGACCACCGACTCCTGGCGGCCGCCGGCCGAGGTCGAGGCCTCGGCGGGCTCGCTGCCGAGCCGGCACCGGGCGCAGCCCGAGCCGGTCGCCGAGCCGGAGCCCGTGTCCGCACCGGTCCTCGGCGTCGACCAGCGGGCGGGCCTGTTCTCGAGCTTCCGCTCGATGGGGTCGCTCGACGCCTCCGAGACCGAGAGCACGCTCCAGCTCGACGCGGTGACGGAGGACCCGGCGGCACTCCCGGACGAGCTCGCCCCGCTGACGCCGGCCGACCCGGCGCCCGCGGCGCCGGTCCTCCCCGAGCCTGTCGCACCGGTGTCCGCGCAGGACGCCCCGTACGCGGCCGCGCCCGTCGAGACGCCCTACGAGGCGCCCGTCGACACGCCTGCGGCAGAGGCGTTCGCGCCCGTGCAGCCGGAGCCGTACAGGCCGGCCACCGAGGCGGCGCCGGCCGTGGCGCTGCCGACGCGGGACGTCGCGTCCGCCGCGCCGGTCGAGCCCGCACCTCCGGTCGAGGAGCCGGTGCGGCACGAGCCGGCACCCGTGCCCTACGCGGAGCCCGTGACGTCGTCGTTCGACCCGGTCGTCCGCGAGGTCACGGAGCCCGCCGCCGGGCCGGCCCCGGCTGCCGTCCCCGGGGCGTCGTTCGACCCCGTGACGCCTCCGTCCGCGAGCCCGTTCGCACCGACGACCTCGCTCGCGCCGGCGGAGGCGCAGGGGAAGGACGCGTTCCAGGAGCTGCCGCCTTTCGAGGACCTCATCGCCGACCTCCCGGGGCGTCGCGCCGGCCGCGAGGCGCCCGCGCAGGGCGGTCGCAAGCGCGGCCTGTTCGGGCGCAAGCCCTCGGCCGACGAGCCCGTGGCCCCGGCGGTCCCGACCGCGTCGCCCTTCCCCGCCGCCTCCCAGGCCGCGCCGGAGCCGGCGCTGCCCGAGGCCCCGGCCTTCGGGGCGACGGCGTACGGGACGACGCGGGACGAGGCGCCGGCGCCGGCCGACGAGCCGGCCGCCTCCGCCGCGACGTCGTACGGCGGATCGGTGCTGCCGCTGCGCCCGACGGAGCCGGCGGGCTACGACCCGCTGGACCCGCACTTCGTGCCCGACACCGTCGAGGCGCGGTCGGAGTGGATGGCCTCGGCCGTCCTCTACGAGGAGATGTCCACGATGCTGCAGCGCGGCGTCTTCCAGGAAGGGAACGTGACTTCGACGAACGAGCAGACGTACCGCCCGACGACGGTCGCGGGCGAGGCCGGCGGCCTCGCGCGGCGCCAGCGGGCGGGGGAGTCGACCGCGTCGACCGAGCGGTTCACGGCCCGTATCGAGCGGGACCCGGAGCAGCTGAGGTCGCGACTGTCGGCCTTCCAGTCCGCCACGAGCCGCGGCCGGAACGACGCCGGGGCCGTCCGGGCCTCGACGCAGGCCGCCCCGACCGTGAATGATGTCCCTGGATCCGCGCCGCACCAGCGGTGACCTGCGCCTTCGGCGTATCGACGAGGAGGAAGCGTGACCCTCAGTACTGAAGCGACCAACTTCGGGTGGCTTCTCGACAACTTCGTGCGCACCGTCCCGGGCAGCCGCCACACGCTGGTGGTCTCGGCGGACGGTCTGCTCATGGCGATGTCCGACCAGCTCGACCGCACCAGCGGTGACCAGCTCGCGGCGATCGTCTCCGGCATGTCGAGCCTGACGCGCGGGGCGGCGCGCCAGCTCGACGGCGGCAACGTGCGGCAGGCCGTCATCGAGATGGACAACGGCTTCCTCTTCCTGATGAACGTCTCGAACGGGTCGGTCCTCGCGGTGGTGGCCGAGTCCTCGTGCGACATCGGGCTCATCGGCTACGAGATGGCCCTGCTCGTCTCCCGCACCGAGGCGACGCTCACCCCGCAGCTGATCTCGGAGATGCGCGGGAACCTTCCGGTGGACGGCTCGACGCGCTCCGCGCGGGTGGGATGAGGTCGCGATCATGACGCACGCATCGTTCGGTTCTCTGGGTGCGCACTCGGCAGACGGCTACGAGGCCTCGACGGTGCGTCCCTATGCGGTGACCGGTGGCCGCGTCCGATCCGCCCTGTCCGACCTGCCGCTCGAGGCGCTGGTCGAGGTGATGCCCGGCGCCGTCACGAGCGTCGGACTCACCCCGGAGAAGCGGGCGATCCTGCAGCACGCCGCGCACACCTACGTCTCGATCGCGGAGCTCTCCGCGCTGCTGCGACTGCCCCTCGGCGTCGTCCGCATCCTGGTTGCGGACATGCAGGAGGAGGGGCACATCACCGTGCACACCTCGACCCCGGTGAACGTCCACACGGGTCACGGCAGTTCCCACTCGGGCCTGTCTCTGAGCGTCTTGGAGAGTGTTCTCAATGGCATTTCCGCCCTCTGACAGCCCGGCGCCCGGAGCCTCCGGAGGCATGTCCCCGGCGTGGGCTCCGGTGTCCCCGGCCTTCGGCGCCGTGAGCGCGCCGGTGGCCGGCGGCGCGCCGGCGGCGGTCGGCGCCCCGCAGCGACAGAGCGTGCTCGGCGGCGCCCCGTCCGCCGCCCAGGACCCGCGTCCCGCGGCGGCGCCCCAGGGCCCGATCACGTCCGTGCCGTCCGCCTCGGCGGCGCCGTCGGGGGCGGCGGCGCGGCCCGTGGCGCAGCAGGTGCCGGCCTCCCCGCCGCAGCAGGCGGCGCCCCAGGCGCCGGCCGCCCCGTCGGCCACGGCGCCGCAGCCCGCCGCCTCGCGCCCCGCCGACGCCGCCGCCACGCAGTCGGCCGCCGCGCCCGCGCCGCCCGCCGGTGCCCCGACGGTGACGAAGATCGTGGTCGCCGGTGGCTTCGCCGTCGGCAAGACGACGTTCATCGGTTCGATCTCGGACGTCGAGCCGCTCAACACCGAGGCCGCGATGACCGAGCACTCGGTGGGCGTCGACGACGCGGGCGGGGTCTCCGACCGCAAGACGAGCACCACCGTGGCCATGGACTTCGGCCGGGTGAACCTCCCGGGCAACCTGTGGTTGTACCTGTTCGGCACCCCGGGGCAGGACCGCTTCCTGTTCATGTGGGACGACCTCATCCGCGGCGCCATCGGCGCCGTCGTGCTGGTCGACACGGACCGCCTGGAGCAGTGCTTCCCGGCGATCGACTACTTCGAGTCGCGGGGCGTGCCCTTCGTCGTGGGCGTCAACTGCTTCGACGGCGTGGCGAAGCACCGCCTCGAGGACGTCCGCGAGGCGCTGCAGATCCCGGCGCACGTGCCGATGCTCTACACGGACGCGCGCTCGCGCGCGGCGACCAAGCAGACGCTCATCGCCCTCGTGCAGCTCGCGATGCGCCAGCTGCGCTCGGGCGGTGGCGCGGCCTGAGCGCAGGTCGCACGTCGCTCTCGCGGCCCCGGAACGCCTCGGCGTCCGGGGCCGCGGGCGTACGCCGGCCGGTACACTCCTGTGCCGGACGGGCGCTCGGGCGGCCGTCCCGGGAGGGCTGACAGAGCGGCCTAATGTGACGGTCTTGAAAACCGTTGTGCAGCAATGCACCGGGGGTTCGAATCCCTCGCCCTCCGCCCGACGACGCCCCGACGGCCACGCCGTCGGGGCGTCGTGCCTTCCCGGACCGGCTCAGCGGTGCCGGATCTCGACGAGCGGCAGGCGCAGCGCCCCGGGCGCGGCACCGATGACGACGGGTCGCAGGGGCGCCGTCGGCGGCACGACGACGTAGCCGGCGCCGGGCGCGGGCCGGGCGTCGTCCTGCCCGTGGTTGGGCCACAGCGCGCACGCCCGCTCCGCCTGTGCGGTGATGGTCAGCGACGGGTTGACGCCCAGGTTCGCGGTGACGGCGGACCCGTCGAGCACGTGCAGGCCCGGGTGGCCGTGCACGCGGTGGTACGGGTCGACGACGCCCGTCTCCGGGGTCTCGCCGATGGTGCACCCACCGAGGATGTGCGCGGTCATCGGCACGTCGAAGGGGTCGCCCGCGCTGCCGCCCGCGAGCCCGCCCATGCGGTCCGCCATCGCGCGCACGGCGTCGTGCGCCACGGGGATCCACGCGGGGTTGGGCTCGCCGGTGCCCTGCCGGGAGGTGAGGCGCCTGCCGAGCGGGCCGGGCCGCGTGAAGGTGGTGAGCGAGTTGTCGCGGCTCTGCATGACCAGCGCGATGACGGTGCGCTGCGACCAGCCGCGCAGGTCGTACAGGCTGGGCAGGTGCCGGCGCTGCCGCCACAGCTCGCCGAGCCAGCGCCGCCAGCGCGGACCCTCCCCGGGTCCGACGCCGTCGACGAGCACCGTCTGCAGCAGGCCCATCGCGTTGGAGCCGCGCCCGTACCGGACGGGTTCGACGTGCGTCTGCGGGTCCGGGTAGAACGACGACGTGATGGCGACGCCCTCGGAGTAGTCGGGCCCGCCGTCCCGCCCGCGGCGGACGGGACGCATGGCGCCGAGCAGCGCCTCGGAGTTCGTGCGTGTGAGGTGCCCGAGCCGGTCGGACAGGCGCGGCAGGTCGCCGCTGTCCCGCATCGCGTGCAGGAGGCGCTGCGTGCCGAGCGTGCCGGCCGCGAGCACGACCTGCCGGGCCCGGTAGGTGCGGCGGCCGGCCCAGCGACGCCCCGTCCGGTGGGTGCGCACCTCGTACCCGCCACCCGACCGCGGCACGACGGCGGTGGCCGTGGTCAGCGGGTGCACCCGGGCGCCCGCACCCTCGGCGAGGTGCAGGTAGTTCTTCACGAGCGTGTTCTTCGCGTTGTGCCGGCAGCCGGTCATGCACTCGCCGCAGTGCAGGCACGGGTTGCGGTCGGGCCCGGCGCCGCCGAAGAAGGGGTCGGGGACGGCGGGGCCGCCGGCGCCGCGCGGGCGCTCGTCGCCGTCCTGGCCGAGGTACACGCCCACTCGTACCTTGCGGAAGGTGTGCCCCTCGCCGAGGTCGTCGGCGACGTCGCGCATCAGCTCGTCGGCGGGCGTCGTGCGGCGGTAGTCGACGACGCCGAGCATCCGCTCCGCCTGGTCGTAGTACGGCTCGAGCTCGGCCTTCCAGTCGGTCACGTGGGACCAGGCGGGGTCGGTCCAGAAGGCGTCCAGCGGCCGGTACAGCGTGTTGGCGTAGACGAGCGAGCCCCCGCCGACGCCGGCGCCGGCGAGGACCAGCACGTCCCGCAGCCGATGGATCCGCTGGATGCCGAAGCACCCGAGCGCGGGCGCCCACAGGAAGCGGCGGAGGTCCCACGAGGTGCGCGGCAGCTCGTCGTCGGCGAACCGGCGCCCGGCCTCGAGGACGCCCACCCGGTACCCCTTCTCCGTCAGCCGGAGGGCGGCGACGCTGCCCCCGAACCCGGACCCGATCACCAGGACGTCGTAGTCGTCCGGTGCGTCGTCGGGTGGTGTGGAAGGGGGTGTGCCGGCGCTCGTGCCGGGGGTCGTGCCGGGGTGAGTGCGGTCGTCCTTGCCCTGGTCGGCGCGCTGCGTGCGGTCCTGGTCGTCGTCGTCCAGCATGCGGCAGACCGTAGCGCGGTACGGCGTGTGGCGGGGACGACGCCGCGCGGCTTTGCCCCCGGGCAGCGTCGGCGGTTAGTCTGGGCGCCGCGGTGTTGCTGTGTTGCCGCGAGGAGACGTCGCATAGTCTGGTCTAGTGCGCCACCCTGCTAAGGTGGTAACGGGGCAACCCGTTCGCGGGTTCAAATCCCGCCGTCTCCGCCAGGAAGGCTCCGGCTGCTGAACGCCCGGGGCCTTTTCTGTTGCCCCGGAAGGGGCGCGGCCGGTGGCGTGCATCACGATGCGGCTTCCCGGTTTGGGGAACCGGCTCGAGGGCTGTAATGTTCTCGTCGGTCGGTGCGAGAGCGCCGGCAAGGACTGCGCCCGTAGCTCAACGGATAGAGCATCTGACTACGGATCAGAAGGTTGGGGGTTCGAATCCCTCCGGGCGCACCGAAAGGCACAACGGCTCGATCCTCACCCGGGATCGGGCCGTTGGTCGTTTCGGCACCTACGGGGTGGCACAGCAGCGAGGTCAGCGCCGACCGCGTCCCGACCTGGCCCCGGCCCGTCGCGCACCACGCGGCGGTCGGCGCGTCGAGCGCCAGACGCTGCACGACACGACCGAGAGGGTGATCGATCGCATGAGCGATCAGACCTGGCAGACGATCGCGATCGTCGCGTACCTGGTGGCGATGCTGTGCATCGGCTACGCCGCGTACCGCCGCACGGACGACCTGGACGACTACATGCTCGGCGGGCGCAAGCTCCGCCCGGGCGTGGCCGCGCTGAGCGCCGGAGCCTCCGACATGTCGGGCTGGCTGCTCATGGGCCTCCCCGGCGCCATCTACGCCACCGGCCTCGTCGAGGCCTGGATCGCCGTCGGTCTCACGATCGGGGCGTGGCTCAACTGGAAGTTCGTGGCGCCGAGGCTCCGTGCCTACACCGAGGTCGCGAACAACTCGATCACCGTCCCCAGCTTCTTCGACAACCGCCTGCGCGACCCGGCGCACCTGCTGCGCATCGCGGCCGGCGTGATCGTGCTCGTGTTCTTCACGTTCTACGTGTCGTCCGGCATGGTGGCCGGCGGGACGTTCTTCGAGAGCTCGTTCGGCTTCGACTACCTCACCGGGCTGCTCGTCGTGGGCGGCGTGACCCTCGCCTACACCCTGTTCGGCGGCTTCCTCGGGGCCACGTGGACGGACGTCGCGCAGGGCTGCCTCATGCTCGCCGCGCTCGTCGCGGTGCCCGTGATCGCGATCGTCGAGCTGGGCGGCTGGGGCGAGGTCCTCGAGGGGATCCGTGCGGTCGACGCCGCGAGCGGGACCGACCACCTGTCGTTCCTCGTGGGGGCGTCGGTCACCGGGGTGATCTCCGCGCTCGCCTGGGGCCTGGGGTACTTCGGGCAGCCGCACATCATCGTCCGCTTCATGGCGATGCGCAGCCCCCAGGACGCGCCCGCCGGCCGCCGGATCGGCATCAGCTGGATGGTCGTGACGGCGGTCGGGGCCGTCACCACCGGCCTCGTCGGCCTGGCCTACGCCAACCTCGAAGGCCTCCAGATCGACAACCCGGAGACGGTCTTCCTCGTGCTCGCCCAGCTGCTCTTCCACCCGCTCGTCGCGGGGCTGGTCCTGGCAGCGGTCCTCGCGGCGATCATGTCGACGATCTCGTCGCAGCTCATCGTCTCGTCGTCCGCGCTGGTCGAGGACCTGGTGAAGATGGCGGGCCTGCGCCTGAGCAACCGTGCCGAGGTGATGCTGGGCCGGGCGGGCGTGCTCGTGGTGGCCGTCGTCGCCGGGGTGATCGCGCTGGACCGCACGTCGTCGATCCTCGACCTGGTCGGTTTCGCCTGGGCTGGCTTCGGCGGCGCCTTCGGTCCCGTCGTCATCCTCAGCCTGTACTGGCGCCGCCTCACGCGCTGGGGTGCGCTGTCCGGGATGGTCGCGGGTGCGGTGGTCGCGTTCGTCTGGGGACGGTCGTCCCTCGCGGACTCGCTCTACGAGATCATCCCGGGCTTCGCGGTCGGCCTGCTCGCCGCCGTGGTGGTCAGCCTCCTGACGCCGCGGCCCGACGGCGCGGTGGTCGAGGAGTTCGACGCCGCGCGCCGGCTGGCGCGCGGGGACCGGCCGGAGCCGGAGTCCGTGACGGTCTGAGCAGGCGTCGGGGCTCTCGTCGCAGCCCGTGGCCGGACGTGGTGTAGGGCCCTTCCTGGCCCCTTTCCCCGAGAGCCTCTCCCAGGTTACTTTCTCCTACCTCCCCCCGACCAGACCACGGACCGTAGAGCGAAAA
>NZ_JBHJVM010000025.1:0-423 GCF_042264825.1 Isoptericola sp. NPDC056134 | reverse complement strand
GGCGTGTGGGGATAGGCGGGAGAGGGAGTCGTGGGAGGTTGGGGGGGGGGTGGGGGTTTGCGGGGAAGCTCGTGGCGGGAGGTGGCGCGCGCCACGTCCGGCCACGTTGCACGGAGCGCTCCGCCCGGGTAATGTTCTACGACGTCAGCCCGACGGGCCGACGGACATCGAGGAGACAGCCGAGAGGCTGGGTACCGATGGCCGGGCCGGGACTGAAAACCCACACCTTCAACGGTCGGGATGCTTCGCGCATTCTTCCCGGTGGGATCGGATCGTCTTTTCGACTTCCCTCCGATCTTCGGATCAGGGATTTGGAAGAGGGAAAACGGTCTGGTAAGTTTGAGGGGTTGCCCCGGCGGGGTCGGAACTGAGAGTGGTTCTGGTTCTGCGGTGTGCGTCGGTTGTTTGAGAACTCAACAGTGT
>NZ_JBHJVM010000024.1:58362-64186 GCF_042264825.1 Isoptericola sp. NPDC056134 | reverse complement strand
ATAGAGAGGGGGACCGGACCACTGGTGTGGTGGCCCGGTCCCCCTCTCTATCTCGCGGGTCCAGCTTCTCTATCTCGGCGGGGGGGTCAGCCCTCGAAGGTCACGTCCAGCGTGATCTCGCCGACGCCCGCGAGCGCCTTCGAGACCGGGCAGCCGGCCTTCGCGGCCTCGGCGGCGGCGCGGTAGGCGTCGGCGTCGATGCCGGCGGCCGAGCCCACCACGGTGAGGTTGATCTTCGAGATCTCGAGGCCGCCGCCGGCGGCCGGGGTCAGGGTGACGTCGGCGGTCACGTCGGTCTTGCCGGGCGTGCCGCCCGCGTTCGCGACCTCGAGCGAGAACGCCATCGCGAAGCACGACGAGTGCGCGGCGGCGATGAGCTCCTCCGGGCTGGTGACACCCTCCGCGGCGTCCGCCGTCCGGCGCGGGAACGAGACGTCGAACGCCCCGACGCCGGAGCTGGCGAGCTCGACCCGGCCGGAGCCCTTCTGGATGTCGCCGTTCCAGGCGGTGCGTGCGGTACGGGTGGACATAGGAGTTCTCCTTCGTGCTCCGGGACAGGTCACGACGACCGTAACCCGCACCCGCACCTCGCGTCAGGGAGCGCCCGCGTGGTGGCGGTCACGTCCGGGCGAGGGCGTCCGCCACGGGCCTCACCGCGGGGCCGAGAAGTCCATCGCGTCGTCCACGACGGCGACGACGGACCACGCGTTGCCGTCGGCGTCGGACAGCTCGTACGCCGGGACGAGCACGACCGAGCCGTCGTCCTGCGTCTGCTGCGCCAGGCCGAGCCGTGCGTCGGTGATCTCGACGTCGGAGACCGGCCAGTCCACCGGGTCGCCGGCGGCGGGCGGCGCGGGGGGCGCGGTCGGCTCGGTCCCGTCCTCCTCGGACGCAGTCCACATCTTCTCCTCGTCGGCGTACACGACCGGCCAGGCCGCGCCGGAGAACCGCGGGTCGCCGAAGCGCTGCACCGCCTCGGCCGGGCTGATCACGGGGTACTCGCCGAGGTCCTCGGTGGTGGCGAGGAACCCGTCGAGCCAGGCGACGCCCTCCTCCCCGACGGTGGCGCTCCACTGGGCGCCGGTCCGGCTGCCGTCGACCACCTGGGAGGCGGTGACCCAGCGGCTGGGGTCGCCGTCGGTCTTCTCGCCCACCTCGATCTCGAACGTGTCGGGGTCCACGCCGAGGCTCCGCATGACGTCGGTGAGCGCGTCGCGCGCCTCCCGGTCGCCGACGGACGACGTCGCCGGCTCGTCGCAGGCGGGCTCGGTGCCCTCCTCGTCGTCCCCTCCGTCGCTGCGCGCGGCGACGTCCTCGCACTGCCACGGGTCGGCGCCGGGGTCGTTGTAGCCGAACGTCGCGCTGCCGTCGGCGGACAGCCAGACGTGCGAGCCGCTGCCGTCCTGGGGCCCCACGGTCCAGCCGTGGTCCCACCGCGGCTCCCCCTCGACCCCGAGCGTCTGCGCGAGCCGCGCGGCCCCCTCGCGGGTAGCCACGCCGGTCGCGTCGAACGCGAACGCCGAGGCCGTCCCGCCCTCGGTGGACAGCCCGTCCGCGTGGAAGACGGCCCGGCCGGAGGTGGCCCAGCTCGGCATGGTGGAGGCGGTGTCCGCCGACCCGGCGGCGTCGCTCGCGCCCGCGCTGTCCTCGGCGGCGCCCATCTCCGCGCCGCCGGCTGCGGCGTCGTCCCCGGCCGCACCGGCGGCCCGGCCGCCGCCGTTCAGCACGACCGGGGCGTCAGCGGACGCGGACGCGCCGGGCGCGGCAGCGCCGCCGAGGGCGTACCCGCCCACGCCCACCGCCGCGAGCACCACGACGCCCGCGGCGGCCAGCCACGGCGTGCGGCGCCGCCCGCGGCGCGCGGCGAGCTCGTCGCCCTCCTTGCCACCGGTCAGGTCGTCCCCGGGCCTGTCGGCGGCGGAAGCGTCGCCGTCACCGGCCAGCCGGGCGTCGACCTTCGCCCGCAGCCCCGCACCGACCGCCCCCGCCCCCGCGGCCGGGTCGGCCGCCCGCAGGCGGGCGAACGCCTCGTCGGCGCGGTCGTCGCGGTCGTCGCGCGGCCCTGCCGGAGTGGCGGGCTTCCCCTGGGTCGCGTCACCGCGCACCTCGTCCTGGCCCTCGTCCCGGCTCATGATGTCCTCCCGGCCCCGCGGCCCGCCGGCCCGGCGGGCGTCTCGCACCCCGTCTGTGTCGTCACCGCGCGCCCGCTTGCGCCGCGGCGTCGCCCTCGCCCGCTGCGTCGTCCTCACCCGTGCCGTCGTCGGCCGCCGCCTCGGCGTCCCAGGCGGCGCGCAGCCGCGCCCGCGCGCGCGACAGCGCGGCGTCGGCTCCCCCGCGCGAGACTCCCAGCACCTGCGCCAGCCCGTCGCCGCCGACGCCGTCCCACGCGACGAGGAGGAGCACCTGCCGGTCGCGCGGCGAGAGGCGCGCGAGGACCGCGCGCACGCGGTCGTCGTCGACGGCGAGCGCGGCGGGGTCGACGTCGTCGGGCACCTCCGGCACCACGGCGACCGGCGTCGGCCGGGCCTTGCGGCGGTGGTTGGCCAGGACGAAGCCGGCCGTCCGGTAGAGCCACGGCAGCTCCGCCCCGCGCGGCACGTCCGCCCGACGACGCCAGGCAGTGGCGAGGACGTCGGCGGCCAGGTCCTCCGCCTCCGCCCCGCCCGCGGGGAGGCGCCGCACGAGGTAGCGGTGCACCGCCCCCGCGTGCGCGGCGAAGAGGTCGTCGAACCACGCCGTGTCGTCGTCGACACGCGCCGTCTCGTCCGGGTCCACCGGGCCTCCTGCGGTCCTGGGCGCGCGAGGGCGCGCGCCACCCCTCGACGCGACTGTGTCGCCGCACCCCGCGGTCTTGCACCCGCGCGCGCCGACATCACCCGCAGATTCATCCCTCCGACCGCGCCGCGCGGACCTACGGTGCGGGGATGACCGTCGACACGGGCGCGGCGCCCGCCAGCACGGAGCCCGCGGCGCCGGCGCCGCGCCGACGGCGCGCCGTGCGCTGGGTGCTGCTCGGCGCCGTCGTCGCCCTGCTCGTCGTCGCCGTGTGCGCGGTGCTGCTGGTCCGCGACGCGCTCGCCGCGCGCGGCGCCCTCACCCGGGCCGCCGCGCAGGTGCCCGCGGTGGCGGAGGAGCTGCGCGCCGGCGCCCGGTCCGAGGCGGACGGCGCCTCCCCCGCGACGCTCGCCTCCTCACCGGCCCTGGCGGAGCTGCGCGCGCAGACCACGATCGCGCGCGAGGCGACCGACGGCCCGCTGTGGTGGCTCGCCGCACGCCTCCCCGTGGTCGGCCCGTCGGCGGGGGCGGCCGTCGACGTCGCCGTCGTGCTCGACGACGTGACCGACGACGTGCTGCCCGCCCTGGCCGACCTGGCCGACGCCGTGGCCGCCACGGGCCGCACCGCGGACGGCGGGCTCGACCTCGCCCCCCTGCGGTCGGCCGCCCCGGGGATGGTCACGGCGCGGGCCTCGATCGACGCGTCGAGCGCCCGGCTCGACGCCGTCGACCCGGCGGCCCTGCTGCCGCAGCTCGTCGACCCGGTCACGTCGCTGCGCGACCGGGTCGACGAGCTCGCCGGCGCCGTCGCGACCGGCGACCGCGCGGCCGCGCTCGCCCCGGCGATGCTCGGCGCGGACGGTCCGCGCACCTATCTCGTCCTGGGCATGAACAGCGCGGAGCTGCGGCCGGGCGGCGGGATCCCGGGGGCGCTCATCCTGGTGCGGGTCGACGACGGGCGCGTCGAGGTGGTGCGGCAGGTGGGCTCCTCCGAGGTCGGCCCGTTCCGCTCCCCCGTGCTCCCCCTGTCCGCGGACGACGAGGACGCCTACACGGGCCGGCTCGGCACGTTCGTGCAGGACGTGACCGCCACCCCGGACTTCCCGACGTCGGCCACGCTGGCCGCCGAGATGTGGGCGCGGGCGCAGGGCGAACAGGTCGACGGCGTCCTCGCCACCGACCCCGTCGCGCTCTCCCACCTCCTCACGGAGACCGGCCCCGTGCGGGTGCCCGTGTCCCGCCCGGTGGCGGAGGCCCTGGGCCGCGACTCCGTGGAGCTGACGGCCGAGAACGCCGTCGACGTGCTGCTGCGGCGCGTCTACGACGTGCTGGACCCCGAGACGGCCGACCGGTTCTTCGCCGACGCCGCTGCCGCGGTCCTCGCCCGCGCGACGTCCGAGGACGTCTCCCCGGGCGCGCTGCTCACCGGCCTGCAGCGCGCCGCCGGGGAGCACCGGGTACGCGTCTGGTCGGCGGACCCCGCCGAGGAGGCCCGGCTCGAGGGCACGCTGATCGCCGGCTCGTACGCCGCCGACCCGCGCGCCGCGGACGCCGTCGGTGTGTTCCTCGGCGACCACGTGGCCGGGAAGATGTCCGCCTACCTCGAGTCGTCGCTGCACGTCGTCGACGGCACGTGCACGGCGGGCGGGCGGGTGGACACGCTCGAGCTGACCCTCGCGTCGACGGCCCCCGCCGACGCGGCCACGTCGCTGCCCTGGTACGTCGCCGGGCTGCCCGGGCGAGCGCGTCCGCCGGGCACCCTCAGCCTCGCCGTGACGGTCGCGGGGCCGCGCGACGCCGAGGCGCCGCGCGTCGAGCGCGACGGGACCGCCGTCGGCGGCGAGGCCCGCACCACGCACGGACGTCCCACCCAGACGGTCACGGTCGTCCTCGCCCCGGGCGAGAGCACCACGCTGCGGCTGGTCGTGCCGGCGGCCCCCGGCACCGCGACGGGCGACGCGGGCGGCACGCCGGACGGCCGGCTGGAGGTCTGGTCGACCCCGACGACGACGACCGGCGGGCTGCTCGACGTCGAGGCCCCGACCTGCGGGTGAAGATGCCCCGCTGCCTGCGGTTTCACCCGGGTGAGACGGGGTCCGCGGAACGCCCGCGCGGCTAGCGTGAGGGCCCCGGGCAGCCGCCGGGCAGCACGGAGAGCACCGCCCCCGAGGAGTCGAGATGGCCCACGCACGCACCGCCGCCGGCGCCGCCGTCGGCCTGGTCCTGAGCGGCGCTATCGCGGTCGCCGCCGCCGCGCCGGCGCTCGCCGACACGGTGCCCAGCCCGAACAGCAGCCCCAGCAGCACGGACTACCCGCCGCCCGAGGTCCCGACGCTCACCGCACAGATCTTCCAGCCCGAGTGCGACGGCGACGTGCCCTACCTCCGCTACGCCGTCACCGCCACGGGCACCGAGAACACCACCGTGACCATCACGTGGCTCAACCCGGGCGGCGACGACGTCGTGCAGGCCGACCTCCCGATGAGCGGCCGGGTCCTGTGGCCGGGCGCCGTCGTGGACGCGTCGGGCGCGCCGCTCGACTGGCCCGGCTGGCGCCTCGAGAACGGCGTCTGGGTGGAGGGCGACGAGTTCGACTGGGTGCGCCCGTCCGTGGACGTGAAGCTCGAGGTGAACCCCGAGCTCACCATGACCGCCGCCTACCCGCCGTCGTCGCCGAACTGCGCGACCAACCCGCCCGGCACCGTGCCGCCCGACGAGCCCGGCGAGCCGACCCCCGGCACGACCGTCCCCGCCGCGGTGCCCGCGGACGGCGCCCCGCCCGCGGCCGCCCCGCCCGCGTCGGGCTTCCTGCCGCAGACGGGCGCCGGCGTCGCCGGGCTGGTCGCCGCGGCCGCCGCGCTCGTGGCCGCGGGCGGCGTCGCCGTCGGCGTCGCGCGCCGGCGTCGTACCGACCACTGACGCTCCCCACCCGTCGGTCGGGCCTGTCGAGAACCGGGTCTCGACAGGCCCGACCGGCAATGCACCTCCACATAGCAAACAACCCAACACCCCAGCCCACACAAACCCCCCACCCACCCACGATGCAAGA
>NZ_JBHJVM010000024.1:0-58352 GCF_042264825.1 Isoptericola sp. NPDC056134 | reverse complement strand
TGTCGTTTTCGGTGTTGCGCGCTGGTTTCGCACCACCCCCTGCCCCCCCCCCCCCGTCGTTCGCCCCTGTCAAGCCCTGTTCCCCAACACCCTCGACCGGCGGTGCGCGTCCGGGTGGCGGATCAGCAGGCGCCCCGGTCCGCCCAGACCCCCCACTCACCGGTGGTGCCGGGCTCCTCGCCCTGCGTCCACCACTTGGCCCGCCACTCGTGGCCCTCGTGCGCGACCGTGGCGCCGCCGGTGTACACGGCGCCCGCGTCCCACGCGGTGGCCGCGCAGTCGCCCGGCTCCGTGGGCGGGTCCGTCGGGTCGGTCGGCGGGTCCGTCGGGTCCGGGCCCGGGTCGCCCGGGTCGACGGGCCCGGGCGTGCCGGTGAACAGCCCCGCCTCGACGGCGTCGAGCAGCTCGCCCGGCTCGTCGCCGGACAGGTCCCACCACATCGCGCCGCCCAGGCCCTGGGCCCTGATGTAGTCCGACTTCTGCGCCACGGTCCGCGGCGTGTCGAGGCTCCACCACGTGGTGCCGTCGTAGCGCCAGGCGGCGCCCACGACCTCGTCGTAGTAGCCGGTGCCACGGTTCTTCAACAGGTCGTAGTCCTCGATGCCGGCCTCCCACGTGGCGGGCGCCCCGCCCGTCGCCGGCCCCCACGGCTCGGCCCGGGTCGCGCCCGTCCAGCCGCGACCGTACATCGCCATGCCGAGCCCGAGCTGCGCCGGGTCGACACCGTTCCCGACGTACTCCTGGACGGCCTTGTCCGCGCTGAACCGACGGCCGTCGGAGCGCGGGTCGGCCGGGTCGTCGTACAGGTTGATCTGGTGGCCGGTGAGGTCGGGCTGCCAGGCGCCGTGCAGGTCGTAGCCCTGGATGTTGCCGAAGTCGAGCGACTCGAAGACGGCCGGGTCGTTCCACCCGCCGGCCTCGATGTCCTCCGGGTTGGCGGGCAGGAACGCCGACAGCAGGTAGTCCTCGCCCGTCGTCGCGCCGTACGCGTCGAGCTGCTTGCGGAACTCGGCGAGCAGGAGCTTGAAGTTCTGCCGGTCGTTGACCTCGTCGACGTGGTTGCCCTCGTTGCCGTTCTGCGACCCCGGCCACTCCCAGTCGATGTCGAAGCCGTCGAAGACGCCGGCGGCGGCGCCCGTGCCCCCGCGCCCGTCGATCACGGGGAGGTTCCCCTTGAGGTACTGGTCGACGCACGAGCTGACGAACTTCTCCCGCGACGCCTGGGTGGCGGCCGCCCGGGAGAAGTTCTTCGACCACGTCCAGCCGCCCAGCGACAGCATCACCTTGAGGTGCGGGAACTTCGCCTTGAGCTGCTTGAGCTGGTTGAACGACCCGGCGAGCGGCTGGTCCCAGGTGTCGGCGACGCCGCCGACGCTGGTCGCCGCCGTGTAGGTCATGCCGTAGTCGGCCCACGCGTCGCCCGCGCCGTCCGACCCGTTCGGTCCGGTGCCCTGCGCCTTGTTGGCCTCGAAGCAGGTGAGCGTCTGGTGGTGGATGTTGCCGAAGGAGTAGTTGATGTGGGTGAGCTGCTCGGCCGCCCCGGAGTCCACCAGGTCCTTGACCTGGAAGCCCCGGCCGTACACGCCCCACTGCGTGAAGTAGCCGACGTTCCGGTAGCCGTTGATCGCGCTGTCGCCGGGGTTCGCCGGCTCGGCGGAGGCGCTCTGCGCGGCGGCGACGGCGCCGACCGCACCGGCGGCGGCGACGGCGAGCGCCGCGACGCCGGCCAGGACGCCGCGGAGACGACGTCGTCGACGCGGGTGTCCGGGGTGGTGCGGTCCCTCTGCGTGCTTGTCCATCGGGGTTCCTCCCTGTCCTGCGCGGATGGGCCCGCGCCCGCAGGCGCGGGTGGATCAGATGGTGCACGCAAAAGTTAAGACAGCTTCCTATCCCGGCGACATCGGGGACTCCCACACTCACCGGCGCCGGCCGTACGCGACAACGCGTACGCCCGCGGCTGCGGGCCAGGTCAGGCGCGGGTCACGACGCGGGCCGCAGCGCGACCACCGTCAGCTCGGCGCGCGAGCTCACGCCGACCTTGCGGAACACGCGCCCCAGGTGCACCTCGACGGTGCGCACGGACACGCACAGCCGGTCGGCCACCTGCTTGTTCGCCAGGCCGTCCGCGACGAGGCGCGCGACGTCGAGCTCCCGCGCCGTGAGCACGTCCGCCCAGCGCGCCCACACGTCCGCGAGCCCGTCCGGACCGCCCCGGCACGTCCGCACGGCGCTCACCACGAGCGACGGCACGGCGGCCGGGCGCGGGTACCCGAGGTCGCGGCAGGCGGTGACCGCGGCGGGGTCCGGGTCCGGGCCGACGGCGCGCAGCCCGGCGGCGAGGGTGTCGGAGCCCCCGGTGCGACGTGCCACCTCCGCCGCGAGCCCGCCGACGACGTGCGTCACCGGCAGCCGCGCCGCGGCGTCGTCGAGCACCCGGGCCGCCTGCTCGGCGTCGCCGCCGCGCAGGAGCACCAGCGCCTGCACCACCCGCAGGTGCGCCTCCGCCAACGGGGAGAGCCCGTCGGCTCCCGCCCAGGCGACGGTCTCGCGGTACGGCACCGCGGTCACGACGGCCCGCGCCAGGACCTCGTCGGCCTCGCGGGGGTAGCGGTCGAGGCGGGCCAGCGCCTCGACCACGGCGGCCAGGACGGCGCGGTCCGTCGAGGACACCGTGGCGCGGGCCACCGGCACG
Organism: Isoptericola sp. NPDC056134; assembly: GCF_042264825.1. Taxonomy (NCBI): domain Bacteria; kingdom Bacillati; phylum Actinomycetota; class Actinomycetes; order Micrococcales; family Promicromonosporaceae; genus Isoptericola; species Isoptericola sp. NPDC056134. Next base: position 55,660 of record NZ_JBHJVM010000024.1, on the reverse strand, counting down.
ACGAGGCGCGCGAGCCGGACGCCCGGCGGGTCGTCGTCGGCGTCGAGCGGGGCGGCCGCGCCGCCGCCGGGCCGCGGGGCGGCGGTACCCGCGGCGCGGGCGACCGTCCGGGCGTCGACCAGCGCGAGCACCGCGTCGCGGGCACGCTCGGCAGCCTCCTGGACCGTCGCCACGCCGGTGCTCGCGACCCGCTCGAGCCACCCGGCGGCGTCACGCACGTGCCCGGCGAGCAGCGCCGCGCGCCCCGCGACCAGGAACGCCCGCGCCCGCACGTCTCCGGTGCCGTGGCTGGCCGCCTCGCGCGCGATCGCGTGCGCCGCGACGGCGCACCCCTGCCCCAGCCGCTGCTGGGCGAGGCGCACCAGGCCGTCGGCCAGGGCCGGGTCGCCGGCGAGGGTGGCGAGCGCGGCGTGCCACCGCGCCGCGCCGGGCTCGCCCACCCGCTCCAGCTCGGTCGCCAGGGCGGCGTGCACGGCCGTGCGCTCGGTGAGGTCGGCGTCCTCGTGCACGACGGCGCGCAGCCTCTGGTCCGCGACCCGGAACCGGCCGTCGGCGAGCTGGAGGTGCCCGGCCAGCGGCGGTGCGAGCAGCCGTTCGACGGGGGCGCCGGTCGCGCCGAGCAGGACGTCGACGCGGTCCAGGACGAGTACCCCCGCGGTCAGCAGCAGGCGCCGGTCCGCCGCGTCGAGCGCGCCGGCGGTCCCGTCGAGGGCGGCCGCCCGCACCGCGGCTGTCACGGGGAGCGGGTCGGGCAGCGCGGCGACGCCGGCGAGCTGGTGGGGCGTGAGCAGACCGAGCGTCTGGGCGAGGGCCTCGGGGTCGGCGCCGACGAGCTCCGAGACCCGTCGCACGACCTGCGGCGCGACCGGGCGTGCACGCGCGCCGGACGAGGACTGCCAGGGCGCCGCAGTGTCGCGGATCGAGGTCATCGTCGGCCTCCCGTCTCGTGCCGGGCCTCGGTGCTCGGCGGCACCACTCTGCCGCATCGCCCCGAGATGTGCGCGAAGACGCAGGTCAGCGATTTGTCAGGTCTCCACCAATATCGTCACGGGGCCGTCGTTCACCAGGGCGACGTCCATGTCCGCGCCGAACCTCCCGGTGGCCACCTCGAGGCCCCGCGACCGCAGGTCGGCCACGACCGCGTCCACCAACGGCTCCGCCACCGGGCCGGGCGCGGCCGCGTTCCAGGTGGGCCTGCGACCTTTGCGCGCGTCCCCGTACAGGGTGAACTGGCTGACCACCAGCACCGGGGCGCCCGCGTCCGTGACCGAGCGCTCGTCGCGCAGGATCCGCAGCTCCGCGATCTTGCGGGCGACGGTCGCCACCTCGGCGGCGCCGTCGTCGTGCGTCACGCCGACGAGCGCGAGCAGGCCGGGGCGGTCGATCGCGCCCACCACCTCGCCGTCGACCGTGACGGACGCGCTCGACACGCGCTGCAGCACGGCCCTCATGCGACGTCCGCCGCGAAGGCCGGGCGCACCGCGCCGACCGGGGCCCCGCCGCCCAGCACGGGCGTGACGCCGACGGCGTCGAGCGCTGCGGCGTCCGCCCCCGCGACGCCGGCGGCCCCTGCCGCGCGCATCGCCGCGGCGAGGATGGCCGGGCGCGGCCGGTCGCCGCCGTCGAGGATCTTGAACGCCACCGCCGACCCGTCGGGCAGGCCCGCCGCGCACACGCCGTCCGCGCCGATCTTGGCGATCGCGCCGGGCACGGCGGTCATGACGAGGGTGTCCTCGCGCCCGCGGCCGGCCACCATCTCCGGGTGCCGCGCCATCGCGCGCGCGATCCGCCCGCCGTCGGCGGAGGCGCCGTCGGCGGCCGCCGACGCGAGCCGGCCGAACGAGCGGGCCAGCCCGAGCACGGTCGTGGAGAACAGCGGCGCGCCGCAGCCGTCCACGGTGACGTGCGGGTCCGCGTCCCCCGTCAGCCCGACGACGGCGTCGCGCACCGCGTGCTGCAGCGGGTGGTCGACGTCGAGGTAGGTCGCGGCGTCCCAGCCGGCCGCGACGCAGGTCGCGAGCATCGCGGCGTGCTTGCCCGAGCAGTTCTGCGCGATCCGCTCCGGGCCGTGCCCTGCCTCCTGCCAGGCGAGCGCCTCCGCGCGGCCCAGCGGCAGGTCGGGCGTGTTGCGGAGCGCGGACTCGTCGAGCCCGGCGCCGGCGAGGATCTCGCGGACCCCGGCCAGGTGCTCCGGGGCACCGCTGTGGCTGGCGGCCGCGAGCGCCAGGAGGCGGTCCGGCAGGTCGAGGCCGGTGCGCAGCATGGCCACGGCCTGCAGCGGCTTGACCGACGAGCGCGGCCAGATCGTCGTCGTCGGGTCGCCCAGGGCGAGCCGGACCGCGCCGTCCGGGCCCAGCACCACCAGGTGCCCCAGGTGCACCGACTCCACGAGGTCCCCCCGCACGACCTCGGCCAGCGGGGCCGCGCCCCGCGCCACGGGCGCGCTCGAGCCAGGCGTCGTCACCTCGACCACGTCACCAGCCGCCCGTCGGGCCCTGGGGACGACGCCCCCCGCCCGTGCCGTAGGGCAGGATCCGCGGGCGCACGTCGACCCAGTAGATGATCGCGGGCGTCACGGCGATGACGTTGAAGAACGACCAGGCCGTCATGAGCATCGGCGGCAGCCCGAACAGCCCGATGAGGGCCGCGATGCCGAGGATGATCAGCCAGATGTTCTTCTTCAGCTTCCCCTCGGACACGTAGGCGTTGGCCGGCCGGCGGGCGGCGTCGAGGAACGCGACGAGCTGCACGACGAACACCACGACGGCGAGCACGACGAGCACGATGTACTGGAAGGATCCGAAGGCGGCGGAGATCACCCGCCGAGCCTACGGGAGGACGCGGAGGCGCCGGGAGCGGGCGGCGCCCGCGACGTGCTCGTCCCACGCGGCGACGACGGTGTCGTCGTGCGCGACGGCGAGGGCGCTCGCCACGTGCAGGGCGTCGGCGCCACGCAGCGGCACGGGGCACGACGCGACGAGCTCGGCCGCGCGCTTCGAGACCTCGGCCGTCACCTCGAGAGTGTGCAGCCCGACGCTCAGCTCGTCCCAGATCGCCGTCCCGCGCCGTCGCGCGAGCGGGTCGAGGACGCCGGCCCGCTCGCCGGCGGCGAGCGCCGCCCGCACCTCGGCGTCGGCGATGCGCGACGAGACCACGATGTCGGCGCGGTTCCACAGCGCGCTCGCCAGCGCCGAGCCGGGCTCGGGCACGCACAGCTTCACCAGCGCGCTGGCGTCGAAGTAGACGAGGGCCATCCTGCTCCGTTCTCCGTGACGGCGGTCTTGCGGGCAAGAACGGCGTCAGCGCCGGATGCGCCGCACGAGGTCGGACATGCGCGACGCCGGCCGGGCCGCGGGGCGCGGGGCCGGCCGCGCGACCGTCCGGGCGGCCTCGCCGTGGTCGGGCACCGCGTGCACCGGCCGCTCCGTCGCGGCGGGCGTGAGCAGGCCGTCGCGCACCAGCCCGGCGACGAGGTCGGCGGTCTGCACCCCCGACAGGCGTGCGACCGGCACCCCCCGCTCGGTGATGACGACCTCCTCGCCCGCCCGCGCCTTCTCGATCCACGACTTGAGCTCGGCGCGCAGCGCGCTGACGGAGACCTCCATGACCGACGACCGTACCGTCCCCGTCGAGCCCCGAACAGACACCCCCGCCGAGGGAATACCGAACCTGACGAGGTAGGACGCACCCTGCCGAGGTAGGACGAGACCTGCCGAGGTAGTACGAGACCACGTGTCCGGTACCACCTCGGCAGTCCTGCTGCTCCCGCTCCCTCGGCGTCAGACGGCGCGCCGGTAGGCGCGGAACGCCGACGACGCGAGCGCGCCCATGACCGCGACGGCGCCGGCGAGCAGGCCCAGGTGCAGCCACACGGTGCCGGGGTCGGCGAAGCCCTGGAGCGCGTCGCGGGCCACGACCACCGCCCAGTCGAACGGGTTGTACCGCGCGGCGGTGGCGATCCAGTCCGGCGCGAGGGCCGGGTCCATCACGGCCGACGAGAGGAACATCAGCGGGATCGTCAGCAGCTGCGAGACGCCGATGAGCGCCTCCTGCTGCCGCGTGAGCAGGGCGACGGCGCCGGACAGCGCCGCGAACAGGCAGCTCAGCAGCGCGACGGCGACCAGCATGACGAGCACGCCGGCCCAGCCGCCCGGGAACCGCGCCCCGCCGAGCCACGCGACACCCACGACGACCAGCGCCTGCGCGCAGCCGAGCAGCGCGTACCAGGCCATCGACGCGGACAGCAGCGCGCCGCGGCTGGTCGGCGAGGCGAGGAAGCGGTCCATGACGCCGCGGTCCATGTCCTGCACGAACGTGGTGCCCGCCCAGGCCGCGCCTCCCATCGCCGTCATCATGACGACGCCCGGCGTGAGGTACTCGAGGTAGCTGACGTCCGCTCCCCCGGCGAACCCGGGGATCTCGATGACGGACCGGAAGAGCTGCCCGAACAGCAGCAGCCAGATCATCGGCTGCAGCAGGTTCATCACCATGAAGACGGGGATGCGCACGCCCTGTCGGGCCTGCCGCCCCGTGAGGAGCGCGGCCTGGGTCAGCGCGCTCGTGCGACGGGCCGGACGGCGCGTCGTGGTCGGGTCGATCGTCGCGGTGCTCATGCCGCCACCTCCGTGGCCTCGGCGCCGGCGCTGCCGGCGGTCTCGCTCGCGGCCCGGTGGGCCGCCTCCAGGCTGCGGCCGGTGTGCCGCAGGTAGACGTCGTCGAGCGTGGGCCGGGACAGCCCCGCCGCCCGCACGCCCAGGCCCGCGGTGTCGAGGGCCGCGAGCAGCGCCGGGAGCGCGGTGGCCCCCGCGTCGGCGCGCGCCCGCAGCGTGCGACCTTCCGCCACGACGTCGACGACGCCCGGCAGGCCCGCGGCGACGGGTGCGGCGGCCGCCGCCGCGGCGACGTCGTCGAGCTCGACGGTGACGCCGTCGCCGCGCAGCCCGTCCTTCAGCGCGTCGGGGGTGCCCGCGGTGACGACGCGGCCCGCGTCCACGATGACCACCTGGTCGGCGAGGCGGTCGGCCTCGTCCAGGTAGTGGGTGGTGAGCAGGATCGTCATGCCGTCGCCGGCCGCCATGCGCTCGATCTCGGCCCACATCGCGGCGCGCGCCTCGGGGTCGAGGCCCGTGGTGGGCTCGTCGAGGAACAGCACCTGCGGCCGGTGCACCAGGCCGACGGCGACGTCCAGCTTGCGCGCCATCCCGCCGGACCAGGTCTTCACCAGGCGGTCGGCGGCGTGCGCGACGCCGAACCGCTCGAGCAGCTCGCCGGCCCGCGACCGGGCGTCGCGGGCGCCGAGGCCCTGCAGCCGGCCGGCCAGGACGAGGTTCTCGCGGCCCGTGCCCATCGGGTCGGTGACGGGGCGCTGCGCGACGTAGCCGATGGCGCGCCGGACGGCGGCCGGGTCGCGCACGACGTCGTGGCCCGCGACGCGCGCGGTCCCGCCGTCCGGGGCGGAGAGCGTCGCGAGGATCTTCACGGTGGTGGACTTGCCGGCGCCGTTCGGGCCGAGCAGCCCCAGCACGCTGCCGGGGGCGGCGGCGAGGTCGAGGCCGTCGAGGGCGCGCACCGTGCGCGAGCCTCGACGTGCGGTGCGGCCGGAGCCGTAGGTCTTGGTCAGGCCGGCGACCTCGATCGTCGGCGCCGACAGGGTCGGGGTGGACATGCTTCCTCCAGGGGTCGGAGGGTCCGGCGCACGCCCTAGGGTGGGAGTGCGTCTCGTGGTGCGGTCGTGCACCGGACCCGAGCCACCGGTCCCGGGCGATGGCAGTCGCCCGGGACCGTTCTGCTGCTACTTCTTCTGCTGCTCCTCCGTCGACCGGAAGAGCATCCGGGCGAGGACGAGCATCATCACCGCGAGGGCGACGACGAAGGTCAGCCAGGACCAGGCCCAGCCGACGGTGACGCCGAGGACGACGAACACGACGAACGCCACCAGCCAGATGACGACCGTGTAGACGCCGAAGCGCGCGGCGGCGGCCGGGTCGTGGTCGAACCGGTCGTAGTGGTGACCGGAGGCCTGGGCCCGCGCGACGTCCCGCACCCACGCCTTCTTCCGGTTGGTCTGCGTGACGCCGAGCATCGTGAACACGACGCCGCCCACCACGAGGAGTCCTGCCGAGACGACGTACCCCCACGCCTCGAACGTGCCGAGCAGGGTGAACCCGGCGAGGAGCAGGCCGAAGACGGCGAGGCCCGTGGCGAGGTAGTAGCCGCCCGCGCGCCGCGACGGCACGGGATGGTTCGTCGTCGTCTCCTGCGAGAGCGACGACCCGACCACGAACCCGGCGGCGCTGGACGCCGTGAGCAGGAGCGCGGCGACGACGACGCCCGGCAGGGCGAGGACGTCGAGGGCCGCCAGCAGGCAGAGGGCGACCAGGGCCACGAGCACCAGCGACGCGAGGACGACGCCCAGGACGAAGCGCGGCTTCGGCCGGACACGGTGCTGCCGGGCGGCCACGAAGGCCTCCTGCAGCGCCGTGCGGGGTGCGCCGCCGGTCTCGGCGACGACGTCCGCCTGCGCGTCGGCGACGAGCGCGCCGACGTCGCCCAGCTCGTCGAACGCCCGGCGGGCGGCGTCGTCGGGTGACGCACCGCCGGCCTGCAGCTCGGCGGCCCGGGCCTCGAGGTTCGCCCGGATCTCCTCCTTGAGGTCCTGGACCTCGGGGGACGGCTCGACGCCCGCGAACGCGTCGTCGAGGAGGCGGTGGACGGTGGTCATCGGGAGGTGTCCTTGTCTGTGCTGGTGCCCGTGCTGGTGCCGGTGCTGAGGAGGGAGTCGATGACGTCGCGGGTGGCGACCCACGCGGCGACGTTGCTCCGGAACACGGCCCGCCCGGCGTCCGTGATCCGGTAGTACTTGCGGCGCCCGCCCTGGGACTCGTCGCCCCAGTAGGCCTCGACCAGGCCGTCCTTGGTGAGACGGCGGTACGTCGCGTAGAGCGTGGCCTCCTTGATCTCGTGCGCACCGCCCGTGGCGTCGCGGATCGTCTTGTAGATCTCGAAGCCGTAGCGGTCCCCGCGACGGAGCGTCGCGAGCACGATCGTGTCGGTGTGACCACGCAGCAGGTCGGCGGAGAACGCGTCGTCCGCCGTCGAAGGTTCAGCTCGCTGCATCACGCCAAGTACTGTATCTCATCAACTACTCGACGACAACGAGTGGTTCCGCATGCCGACCCGCACCGTCCGTGGCAACGTGCGACCCGGACGAGTTTCGACAGGCTCAACCACCGGGCCGGGAGGCATCCCATGACCGCTCCGAGCGCACCACCCGCCGAACCGGAGGCCCTGCCGCAGCGCAGGGTGCTGGCCATCTTCGGCGGGCTCATGCTCGCGATGCTGCTCGCCGCGCTCGACCAGACGATCGTCGCGACGGCGCTGCCCACCATCGTGTCCGACCTCGGCGGCGCGGAGCACCTCTCCTGGGTCGTGACGGCCTACATGCTCGCGAGCACGGCCACCACGGTGCTGTGGGGCAAGCTCGGCGACCTCTACGGGCGCAAGGCGCTGTTCATCGCCTGCATCCTCATCTTCCTCGTCGGGTCGATCCTGTCCGGCACGTCCCAGACGATGGGCCAGCTCATCGCGTGGCGCGCCGTGCAGGGCGTGGGCGGCGGCGGGCTCATGGTGCTGTCGCAGGCGATCATCGGCGACGTCGTCCCGCCGCGCGAGCGCGGCAGGTACCAGGGCTTCTTCGGCGCCGTCTTCGGCGTCTCGTCGGTCGCCGGCCCGCTGCTGGGCGGCTTCTTCGTGGACAACCTCGACTGGCGCTGGGTCTTCTACATCAACATCCCCATCGGCGTGGTCGCGCTGCTCGTCGTCGCCTCCGTGCTCCCTCGCATCGAGGCCGGCCGCAAGCCCAAGGTCGACTACGCCGGCATCGTCCTGCTCGCCATGGTCTCGACGGCGATCGTGCTGGTCACGAGCCTGGGCGGCAGCACCTGGGCGTGGGACTCCGTCGCCGTGTGGGCGATGATCGCGGCCGCCGTCCTCGGGATCGTCGCGTTCGTCGTCGTCGAACGGCGAGCCGCCGAGCCGGTGCTGCCGCTGCACCTGTTCCGCAGCAGGGTGTTCACCGTGGCCGCGGTCGTCGGATTCGTCGTCGGGTTCGCGATGTTCGGCGCGATCACCTACCTGCCGCTGTACCTGCAGACCGTCAAGGGCTCCACACCCACGGAGTCCGGGCTCGAGATGACGCCGATGATGCTCGGCATGCTGCTCACGTCCATCGGGTCCGGGCAGCTCATCTCCCGCACCGGGCGGTACAAGATCTACCCGATCCTCGGGACCGCGATCACCTCCGTCGGCCTCTACCTGCTCTCGCTCATGGGCCCGGACACGAGCACGCTCCAGGCCGGCCTGAGCATGTTCGTGCTCGGCGCCGGGCTGGGCATGGTCACGCAGGTCCTGGTGATCGCGGTGCAGAACGCCGTCGACTACAAGGACCTCGGCACGGCCACGTCGGGCGCCACCTACTTCCGGACCATCGGGTCGTCCGTGGGCGTCGCGGTGTTCGGCACCGTCTTCGCGAACCGGCTCGGCACCGAGCTCACCACCGCCGTCCCGGCGACCGCCCAGGGCCCCTGCTCACCGGCCGCCCTGTCCGCCTCGTCGCAGACGCTCGCGCAGTGCCCGCCCGAGGTGCAGAACTGGTTCGTCGACGCCTACGCAGGCGCGCTGCACGTCGTCTTCCTCTGGGCCGTACCGGTGGCGGCGCTCGCCTTCCTCCTCACCTGGCTGCTGCCCGAGGTCGAGCTGCGCAGCGCCACCCGCGGGGACGGGCCCGGCAGCGCGGGCCAGGCCGCCGGTGGGTCGTTCGGACTGGGGTCCGCCCGCACGTCGCTCGACGAGCTGCGGCTGATCCTGTGGCGCCGGGTGGGCAAGCTCGACCCGCTCAAGGTGTACGAGACGATCTCGCGCGACGACGACCTCACCGCCGAGGAGGCGTGGATGGTCACGCGTGTCTCCCTCAAGCGGAAGCGCTCCGTTCAGCTCATGGCCGAGCGCACCGAGGTCTCGCCCGCGACGGTGCGGCGGGTCGCGGAGGCGCTGGAGGCGCGCGGCCTCGTCGAGATCGACGGCGACGCGGTCCTCGCCACCCCCGACGGCGACGTCGCGGCCGAGTCGATCCGCGAGGCGGAGCGGCAGCGGCTGCGGCGGTACGTCGCCGAGTGGCCCGGCGGCGACGAGCCGGAGGTCGACGAGCTCGTGGAACAGCTCACCCACCAGCTCCTCGCCGACGACACGGACACCGTCGAGCACCGCTGAGACCAGCTACCTCGGCAGGTTCGGTACTACCTCGCCGTCACATCTCCGGGAGGGCGTCCCGCGCCTCCTCGGGCGGCAGGCCCGCCGCCTCCAGCAGGTCGACGACGGGCGAGCGCAGCAGCAGCACCAGCGACTGCACCTGCCAGTGCCCCTCGCCCACGGTGCGCGGGTCGACGTCGCGCGCGACGTCGAGGAGCGCGTCGCGCGCCTGCCCCAGGCCCGTGCCCGAGCCGAGGGCGGCGGCGAGCAGCCGCACGCCGTGCGCGAGGCGCACGACGAGGTCGGCCACCGGGTCGGCGGTCGGGTCGACCTCCGGCGGGGGCGGGAGCCCGCCCGACAGGGGCGCCGCCGTCACGCGGTGGCTGCCCTCCTCCCCCAGCTTCCCCAACGAGCGGAGCGTCGCCGGGGCACGCCGGGCGAGCACGCGGACGCTGCGCATGGCCCGGTCGACCAGCACCGCCTGGCCGGTGAGCCGCGTGATCTCCGCCCTGAGCACGCGGTTGACGCTCACCCGGGCGATCTCGTCCGACTTCGTCGCGACGTCGTGCCACTCCTCGAGCGACTTCTCGGCGGCCCGGCCGCGCACCAGCGCCGCGGCGAGCTCGTCGGCGTCGCCGTCGCGCAGGCCCAGCGCGACGGACTCCAGCGTGAGCGCCAGCTCCCGGGTCGCGCTCTGCGCCAGGTCACGGATGCGCCGCCGCGGGTCGCCGGGTGTGAGGAGCGCGACGAGCAGCGCGACGCCGCCCCCGACCAGGGCGTCCGTCCACCGGCCGAAGGCGCCGTTGGTCGCGACCGACGCCGGCAGGCCCACGACGACGCCCGCCTGGACGCCCGCCTGGATCGTCACCAGCGGGCCGCGGTCGACGAACCGGGCGAGGAGGGCCGAGACCGCCATCACCAACGCGATCTGCCACCAGCCCGACCCGATGAGGTGGACCATGAGGTCCCCAAGACCGACGCCGAGGGCCACGCCCGCGGCCACCTCGGCCACCTTCCGCAGCTCGCGGTCGAAGCTGAAGCCGAGGCAGACCCACGCGGCGACGGCGGCGAAGAAGGGCTGGGTGTGCCCGAGCACGACGACCGCGATCCCGTACGCGACGCCCGCGGCCAGCGCCGCCTGGACGATCGGCCAGAACGCGACCCGGACCCGCGAGATGCCCTGCCGGAGCCGGATGCGCCGGGGCAGGGACCGCAGCGCGGCGCGCGCGGCGGCGCCCGCGCGGCGGGACATGTCGCCCGCGGGACGGGCCGCCGGCTCGTCGCTCACGGGCGCCTGCTCACAGCAGGCTCTGCGGGGCGTCGGGCCCGCGCGGGGTGAGGCCGCGGGTCAGCGGCCCGTGCGCCTCGGGGCGGTCGGCCGAGACGCCGTCGCCCGGCACCACGACCTCCTGCGCGGCCGCGACCTGCAGCTCCTGCCCGCCGACGTCGCCCACCACGGTGAGCTCGGCGTCCTCGGGGGCGGACCGCTTGATCACGGCGAGCGCGACCGGTCCGAGCTCGTGGTGCCGCGCCACGGTGGTCACGGTGCCGACCGCACGCCCGTCGGGCCCGCCGACGAACACCTGGGCACCCGCCTCGGGGACCACGTGCTGGGAGCCGTCGAGGTGGAGCAGCACCAGCCGCCGCGGCGGGCGGCCGAGGTTGTGCACGCGCGCGATCGTCTCCTGCCCGCGGTAGCAGCCCTTGTGCAGGTGGACGGCGGTGCGCAACCAGTCGAGCTCGTGCGGCACGCTCCGGTGGTCGACCTCGTGGGCCAGCCGCGGGCGCCACGCCTCGACGCGCAGCGCCTCGGTGGCCCAGGTGCCGGCCAGGCGCCATCCGGCGGCCTCGCGCTCGGCGACGGCGGCCTCCAGGTCGGCGCGGGGCACGAGGACGAGGCGCCACGGACGGTCCAGGCCCGGGTGCTCCGTCTCGGGCGGGCCGTACCGGGTGCCGCCCTGAGCGACGCGCGGCCAGGTGTCCCACCAGGTCACGGGCTCGCCCTCGACGCCCTCGGCGGCGACGGGCTCCCCCAGCGCCGCGTACTCGGCGGAGAGGTCGTCGATCTCGACCCGCATCATGAACTTCATGCGCTCGAGCCAGGCGGCGAGCGGCGCGGCGTGGTCGCCCTCGGTGACCAGCCAGGTGGCCTCGCCGTCGTCGACGACGCCGGCGGCGTGCTCGACGTGGCCCTGCGGCGACAGCACGAACAGCTCGGTGGAGGTGCGCGGCGGCAGCGCCTGCACGTCCTGCGACGTGATCGAGTGCAGCCACGACAGGCGGTCGGGCCCGGCGACGCGCACGACGCCCAGGTGCGACTGGTCGACCACGGCGCCGCCGCGGGCGAGCGCGCGCTGCTCGGCCACCGGGTCCCCGTAGTGCCAGGCGACGCCCTCGTCGGCACCCGTGGCGGCCACGGCGCCCTGTCGGGCCAGGAGCGGCGAGTCCATCGGGGTCCCCTCAGTCGTTCTCGACGCGGTCGAGCTGGGCGGAGGCGTACGAGCCGAGCGGGTGCCCGAACGCGGCGAGCTCCTCGACCCACATCAGGCGCCCCTCGACCAGGCCGTACAGGCGCTTCGCCGCGGTGACCTCCGCGGCCGTCGAGGTGCGGGCCACGAAGTCCGTGGCCAGGTCGATGCGGCCGTTGCCCGCGACGCCGAGGAACAGGGAGAGCCGGCCGGACGCGTCGGTGACGAGCACCTCCAGCGCGTGCCGGTCGTCCTCCAGCCCCTCCGGCCGGTCGCTCGACACGCGCCAGTAGCCGGTCTCCGTCGACCAGACCGTGTCGGGCTCGTCGTCGCCCGGCGCGTCACCGCCCTCGCCGTCGGCCGCCGCGGCGGAGCGCACGCGCAGCGTGGACTCGAACCGCAGGTAGGGGCCGCCGTCGTGGTCGAAGACGAGGTCGTGCACGAACGGCGTCTCGTCGATGCCGGTGTACTCGATCACACCCTCGCCCCGCCAGCGGCCCACGAGCCACGCGAGCGGGTAGACCTCGGGCGCGAGTCCCTCGGGGAAGGCGAAGGGCATCAGCGCTGGCCCTGGAACAGCTTGTAGACGACGTAGCCGGCGAACCAGATGATCGTGACCGAGACGACGACCAGCAGACCGGTGAACACTGCCTCGAGAGCGTGGATCGACATGCCGCGATCCTACCCAGCCGTCACCCGGTCGGTCAGCGTGAGTAAGGTCGCCGCCCATGAGCACCCCCACCGCTGCGACGCCCGCGCGCTCGCTCGTGATCAAGACCACGTCGGGGACGGACCGGCCGGAGGCCGCCAACCAGGCGCTCACCGTGGCGGCCGCGGCCGTCGCCGCCGGCGCGGAGGTGAGCCTGTGGCTCACCGGCGAGGCGGCGTGGTTCGCCGTCCCGGGCCGCGTGGCGGAGCTCGAGCTCGAGCACGCGGCACCCGCCGCCGACCTGCTCGACGCCGTCCTCGCCGCCGGCTCGGTCACCCTCTGCACGCAGTGCGCAGCCCGCCGTGACCTCGGGCCCGACGACGTCCTGCCGGGCGTCCGCATCGCCGGGGCGGCGGTCTTCGCCGAGGAGGTGCTCCGACCGGGGGCCCAGGCGCTCGTCTACTGACGCCCGCACCGACGTGTGAGGCGCACCACCCGGCCGGCGGACCCACTCCCGCCGGGCACCCCCCGTACCGTAGATTGAACGTTGAAGCATCGAGTGACGTCCCGCCGTCGAGCCGGCCGGCGGGCGCACGTGCCCCACGGGCCCGCCCCCCGGCGCCGGCCGACGTCGCGACCACGGAGAACCATCCATGACCTCGTCCACCAGGACCTGGAACGACCTCGTCATCCCCGCCGCCGGCGACTACGTGCTCGACAAGGAGCACCGGCGGCTCGGCTTCCTCGCGATGCACATGATGGTGAGCCCGGTGCGCGGCGAGTTCTCGTCGGGCAGCGCGACCATCCGCGTGGCCGAGGACCCGCTGCAGTCGTCGGTCGCAGCCAGCCTGGACGCCGCGTCGATCAGCACCCACCTGCCGGACCGGGACGCGCACCTGCTCAGCCCCGACTTCCTCGACGTGGAGAACTACCCCACGATCGACTTCCGCAGCACGGGCCTCGAGTGGCGCACCGAGGTCGACCCGATCTTCTCCTGGGCCCGGCTCAAGGGCCGCACCCCGGGTCGCGCCGACACCGCCCCCAGCACGCTGAAGACGTCCGCGAAGTTCGTGCTGCACGGCGACCTGACGATCCGCGGCATCACGCACCCGATCGCGCTCGACGCCGAGTTCGGCGGGGCCGGGCGCGACCCGTACGGCCGCGACATCTTCGGCTTCAGCGCGGCGGCCGACTTCGAGCGCGAGCGGTACGGGCTGGTGTGGAACGTGCCGCTCGAGGCCGGCGGCGTGCTCGTGAGCAAGAAGGTGCGCATCGAGCTGGCCGGCGAGGCCATCAACATGGCGGGCGTGGTCGAGCGCCCGGCGTGACGCCGGGCCGGGCCCGCCACCGCGGGGTGACGCGCCCGCTCAGGCGACGACGAGCCGCCCCACGACGAACACCAGGATGCCGCTCACGGCGACCGGCGCCGTGACCGCGGCCAGCATCGCCCGGCGGCCGGTCAGCGCGGGCTGACGCTCGAAGAGCAGTCGCAGCACCGCGACCACCAGGCCGGTCACGGCTCCCGCGACCAGGCCGCTCACCGGGTCGATCGACGGCAGGAGCGTCGCCACCCCGCCCGCCGCGACGGCGCCCAGCACCACACCCACGAGCGAGCCCGCCCAGCCGCGCGCGACCGGCGTCGCCGACACCCCCGCGGCGACCGCGAGGCCGAGCGCGCTCACGACCACGAGCGACGCGCCCGCCTCGGAGCGCCCCGCGGCCACCCAGCCGGAGCAGCACACCGCGACGACCGCGCCCGTCACCGTGCCGCTCACGGACTCCACGAGCCGGGCCCGCCCGCCGCGGCGCAGCATCTCCGCGACGAACGCCAGCACCAGAGCCATCGCGAGCACCAGCGGCACGTTCCGCAGCACCGGCTCGCCCTGGGTGGCCCACGCCACGGCGACGGCGCCGAGCCCCGCGACCGCCACGACGACCGTCGTCCCGCCCTGGGCGGGCAGCCGCAGCAGCGGGCCCCAGCCCGTCGCGAGGAGCAGCACGAGGACCCCGGCCACCGCCGTCAGGGGCAGGGTCCCGTAGTCGTCGAGGGCGGCGGCCGCCGCGACGACGGCGGAGAGGACGGCCGTCCAGACGGCGCGGGTGGTGACGGTCACGACGACGAGTGTCGCAGACGGCGGGCGGCGCCCCGCCCGCTCGCGACGCCGGCCGCGACCCGCCGCCGACACGTCGCGGCACCGTCACGGCCGCGCCCGTCACAGTCCGGTCGTCGATCGGAAACGCGCCCGCAACACGGTTCGGGGCACACTGCGGGAACCGGTCACCCGACCGGGACGGGTGCGGTGTGATCGACGCCGCACCGCGGTACGTTGGCGGACGCACCTGTCGGACGCTGTCGAACGGACCGTCCGACGACCCGGGAGGAGGTGCCGGTGGCCGAGCTGCTGATCCTCACGCCCGCGTCCGGCGGGTCGGTCGAGGTGCTGCCCGCCCTCGGACTGCTGAGCCACCGGATCCGGGTGCTGCCCATGGAGCCGTCCGCACTGGTGGACGCCCCGGACTCCGACGTGGTCCTGCTCGACGCGCGTCGTGACCTCGTCGCCGCCCGCACCACGTGCCGGCTCCTGCACGCCACGGGCCTCACCGTGCCGCTCGTGCTCGTGCTCACCGAGGGCGGGCTGACCGTCGTCACGCACGAGTGGGGCGCCGACGACCTGCTGCTCGAGACCGCGTCCCCCGCCGAGGTGGAGGCACGCCTGCGCCTCGTCATCGAGCGGTCCGAGCGCGGCCCCGTCGACGACGGCCCGCAGGAGATCGCCGCCGGCGACCTCGCGATCGACGCCGGCGGCTACACCGCCCGGCTGCGCGGGCGTCCCATCGACCTCACCTACAAGGAGTTCGAGCTCCTCAAGTACCTGGTGCAGCACCCCGGGCGCGTCTTCACGCGGGCCCAGCTGCTGCAGGAGGTGTGGGGCTACGACTACTACGGCGGCACCCGGACCGTGGACGTGCACGTGCGGCGCCTGCGCGCGAAGCTCGGCCCCGAGCACGAGCAGCTCATCGGCACCGTCCGCAACGTCGGCTACCGGTTCGACCCGCCCAAGGAGCCGCGTCCGACCGAGGGCGGAGACGTGCCGGTCGAGTCCGCCGGCTGAGCCCGCCCGCCTGCCTGACCCGAGCCCGTCGCAGGGTCGGGCAGGCGGACGAACCTGTGACATCGCGCGCCCGTACGGGCCCCGGCGCGCCGCAGCGGGTAGGTTCGACCGGTGACCGCGATGTCGGACTCCAGCGACTTCTCCAGCGCCCTGGTCGACGGACCCTGGCGGCACGAGCTCGTGCCCGCGAACGGCGCCCGCTTCCACGTCGCGCTCGCCGGGCCCGACCGGACGAACGGCGGCCGCAGCCCGCTCGTCGTGCTGCTGCACGGGTTCCCGCAGTTCTGGTGGGCGTGGCGGCACCAGATGGAGCAGCTCGCCGACGCCGGGTACCGGGTGGCGGCGATGGACCTGCGCGGCGTGGGCGCCTCCGACAAGCCGCCGTCCGGCTACGACGTCCCCACCGGCACCCAGGACGTCGCGGGCGTGGTGCGCTCCCTCGGCCACGACCGGGCGGTCGTCGTCGGGCACGGCACCGGCGGCGTCACCGCGTGGTCGATGGCGCGGCTGCAGCCGGCCGTGACCGCGGCCGTGGGCGCCGTCTCCGCGCCGCACCCGGCCCGCCTGCACGTCTCGGGCCGCCGGCTGCTCACCCCGCTGGCACGCCGCCAGCTCGCCGCCTACCAGCTGCCCACCCTGCCCGAACGACGGCTCACCGAGGGCGACCAGGTGGCGCGCGTGCTGCGCGACGGCGCCGCGCGCCCCCTCGGCACCGACGCCTACGAGCTGTACCGCACGGTGATGCGGATCCCGTTCGCGGCGCACACCGTGATGGAGTCGCTGCGCTGGATGGTCCGCTCGACGCCGCGCCCCGACGGCCGCCGCTACCTCGCCGCGCTGCGCGAGCCCGTCGACGTCCCGGTGCTGCAGGTGCACGGCGAGCTGGACGGCTTCCTCGACCCCCGCCACGCCCCCGTCGACGGGGCGGCGCTCGCCCGCGACTTCCGCTACGAGACCGTCGACGGCGCCGGGCACTTCCTGCCCGAGGAGGCCCCCGACGAGGTCGGCAAGCTCCTCGTCGACTGGCTCGACCACGCGCTCGCCGCCCGCTGAGACCGGGTCACGGCTCGGTCAGTGGTCGGGGCTCAGCCCCGCGGCCCCGGCTTGACGAGCTTCGCCGCGGCGACCGGGTCGGTCTCCCCGATCCCGAACGACGGGCACCAGCGCGCCACCGGGCACGCCCCGCACGCCGGCCGCCGCGCGTGGCACCGCCGGCGCCCGTGCCAGACGAGGTGATGGCTCAGCATCGTCCAGTCCTTCTTCGGGAACAGCGCCCCGACCTCGTGCTCGACCTTGACCGGGTCCTCCTGGTCGGTCCAGCCGAAGCGGCGCGCCAGCCGGCCGAAGTGCGTGTCCACCGTGATCCCGGGGACGCCGAACGCGTTGCCCAGCACCACGTTCGCCGTCTTGCGCCCCACGCCCGGCAGCGTCACCAGCTCGTCCAGGCGGGCCGGGACCTCGCCGTCGAACCGCTCCACGAGCGCCTGCCCCAGCCCGATGATCGAGCGCGTCTTGGCCCGGAAGAAGCCCAGCGGCTTGAACAGCTCCTCCATCTCCGCCGGGTCCGCGCCCGCGTACGCGGCGGCGTCCGGGTAGCGGGCGAAGATCGCCGGCGTGGTCGCGTTGACCCGCACGTCCGTGGTCTGCGCCGACAGCACCGTCGCCACCAGCAGCTCCAGCGGCGTCGTGAAGTCCAGCTCCGCCCGCGCGTCCGGGTACGTCACCGCCAGCTCGCGGTCGATGCGGCGCGCGCGTCGCACCAGCGCGACCCGCGACTCGCCCGTAGGCGTCGCGTCGGACTGGAGGGCGGTCGAGGAGGTGGGCTTCGTCGGCACACTGCGAGCGTAGCCACGCCCGCCCACACGGGCTCCGGCAACGCTTCCCCGGCGCCTCCCGGCGCTTCGTCGTGCCGCGATTTGGTGCGGTGAGGCAGACTGAGAACCGGAACACACCCTCTTGACAACCCCCGGACGACCGCACCCGACCCGGGACGGCCGCCCACGAACCACGTGAGGAATCCTGTGGACGACACCGTCGTGCTCTCCGCCCCTCTCTTCGCGGACATGGAATCCGAGGAGACGAAGGCGCTCTTCGAGTCCATGGTCCCGGTCGAGCTGACCCGCGGGGACGTCCTCTTCCGCGAGGGCGAGCCCGGCGACCGGCTCTACGTCATCGCGCAGGGCAAGATCAAGCTCGGCCGTCGATCGAGCGACGGCCGGGAGAACCTGCTGTCGATCCTCGGCCCCGGCGAGATGTTCGGCGAGCTGTCCCTGTTCGACCCGGGCCCCCGCACCGCGACGGCCTCGTCCGTGTCCGACGCGCTCGTCTACGAGCTGCGCCACCAGGCCCTCGTGCAGTGGATCGCCGCGCACCCCAGCGTCGCCACCACCCTGCTCGGCGCCCTGGCCCGCCGCCTGCGCCGCACCAACGAGACCCTGGCCGACCTCGTCTTCTCCGACGTCCCCGGCCGCGTCGCCAAGGCGCTCCTCGACCTCTCCGCCCGCTTCGGCGAGCCCAACGACGACGGCATCCGCGTCGCCCACGACCTCACGCAGGAAGAGCTCGCCCAGCTGGTCGGCGCCTCGCGCGAGACGGTCAACAAGGCTCTGGCGGACTTCGCGACGCGCGGTTGGGTGCGTCGTGAGGGTCGCGCTGTGGTGCTGCTGGACATCGACCGTCTGGAGCGGCGGGCTCGCTAGTCCTCGCGGCCGCACCTGGTTGCGGCCGACACCTTTCTCGCTGCCGCAGGCGGGAGGGGCCGCCACTCCTGCCTTGCGCGTCGCGGTTCGTTCGCGCCGCGCCGTCGTGCGGCCGCGTGAGGAGCGCGCTCGCTCGTGGTGGGAGATCTCCCGGTGCTGTGACCCGGCCGGGGACCTGTCCCCCGAAGCAACCCGCCGCCGGCGCCCTGCAAACCCAGGGACCGCACGTCGCGCCGCGCACCGTCACCACGTCGTCGAGCGCGTCATCCGAGGAAGCGGCGCGCGAGACGGTGCAGGAGCGGGTGGGGACGAGGTCCTTCGCCAGGTCGTAGAAGTCCCGAAGTGGAGGGCCCCCTGGGGCCCGTGAACGCGACCTGGCGAAGGACCTCGTCCCCACCCGCGTCCGCAACCAAGAGCTACGGACAGAACCTCAGGAAAGCTCGACGACCAGCTCCACCTCGACCGGGGAGTCGAGCGGAAGAACCGCCACCCCCACCGCGGAGCGGGCGTGCACGCCCGCCTCGCCGAAGATCTCGCCGAGGACGTTCGAGGCGCCGTTGACGACGCCGGGCTGGCCGGTGAACGACGGGTCGGAGGCGACGAAACCCGTCACCTTGACGATCCGCGCGCCGTCGAGGGTGCCCACGAGGGAGCGGACGGCGGCGAGCCCGTTGAGCGCGCAGGTGCGCGCCAGGTCGGTGGCCTCCTCCGGCGAGACGCCGGCGCCGACCTTGCCGGTCAGCGGCAGCGCGCCGTCGACGAAGGGCAGCTGGCCCGCCGTGTAGACGTAGTTCCCGGAGCGGACGGCGGGGACGTAGGCCGCGACGGGCGCGGCGACGTCGGGCAGGGTGATGCCGAGCTCGGCGAGCCGGGCCTCGGGCGAGACGCTCATCACTGCCCGCCGGAGGGGCGCTTGAGGTAGGCGACCAGGTTGGTGCTGTCGGGGCCGGGGACGACCTGGACGAGCTCCCACCCGTCGGCCCCCCATTGGTCGAGGATCGCCTTGGTGTTGTGGATCAGCAGGGGGATGGTCGCGTACTCCCACGTGGTAGCCATGCCGCGATCGTAACCAGCGACCGCCCCGAGCGCCGTCGTCACGTCGTCCCGTCGCTCCCACGACGGGTCCACACGATCTGCACAGCGGGACCGGCGTCGCGGCCGTGCCGCCTCAGACTCAGCCCGTACCCTGGTGGGCATGGCCAAATCCGACCCTCGCCGCATCACGCGCACGATGCCGGCGACGCAGCTCGTCGCGCTGCTGCTCGCGTTCGTCCTCGCGGCCGGTGTCGGCGGCGTCCTCGCCGCCGGGCTGGTCATCCCGATGGTGGCGGGAGCCAACGCCGCGGCCGACAGCACCGTCGCGATCTACGACGAGGTGCCGGCGGAGCTGGAGCCGCGGCCGATGTCGCAGCAGTCGCGCATCTACGCCGCGAACGGGAAGCTGCTCGCCACGTTCTACGCGCAGAACCGCATCGTGGTGCCGCTGGACGAGATCTCCGAGCCGATGCAGCACGCGGTGATCTCCATCGAGGACGAGCGCTTCTACGAGCACGGCGGCATCGACGTGCAGGGCATGACGCGCGCGCTGGCCAACAACGTGGCCGGCCACGCCACGCAGGGTGCGTCGACGCTGACGCAGCAGTACGTGAAGAACATGCTCATCGACCAGGCCCTGCAGGACGGCGACCAGTTCGGCGTCATCAAGGCGAGCGAGGACTCGATCTCCCGCAAGCTCACCGAGGCGAAGATGGCCATCTCCCTCGAGAAGACGATGACCAAGGACGAGGTGCTGCAGGGCTACCTCAACGCCGCGCAGTTCGGGTCGCGCAGCATCTACGGCGTGGAGGCCGCGGCCCGCTACTACTTCGACAAGCACGCTTCCGAGCTGAGCATCGTCGAGGCCGCGACCATCGCCGGCATCACGAAGTCGCCGAGCCGCTTCGACCCCACGGTGAACCCGAAGGACGCCAAGGAGCGTCGCGACCTCGTGCTGCAGAACATGTGGAAGCTGGGGTACATCTCCACCGAGGAGCGCGACGAGGCGAAGGCGACGCCGATCAAGAAGTCGCTGGACGTCAACCCGACCGAGATCGGCTGCGCCGCCGCCAAGGACTCCGCGTTCTTCTGCGACTACGTCACCAAGGAGATCGTCACCAACCCGGTGTTCGGCGAGACGAAGGCCGAGCGTCAGCAGCTGCTGTACCGCGGCGGCCTCGAGATCCACACCACGCTGGACCCGAAGAAGCAGAAGGCCGCGGCCGCGGCGGTCAAGAACGCCGTCCCCGCGGGCGACTCGAGCGGCCTGCAGTCGGCCATCGCGTCCGTCGAGCCGGGCACCGGGAAGATCCTCGCGATGGCGCAGAACATCCCCTACACGCCCTCCGAGGGCAAGGAGGGGACCACGCGCGTCAACTACGCGGCCGACCCGACCCACGGTGCGTCCGGTGGTTTCCAGGTGGGCTCGAACTTCAAGCCGTTCGTGCTCGCGGAGTGGCTCAAGGAGGGTCACACCCTGTCCGAGCGAGTGAACGCCAACGAGGTCACCCGCACGGTCGGCAACTTCCAGACCAAGCCGTGCGTCGGCTGGCTCGGCCCCGAGCCGTGGACCCCGGGCAACGCCGAGGGCGGCGGGCAGGGCTACATCAGCGCGCTCGAGGCGACCTACCGGTCCGTCAACACGGCCTACGCGTCGATGGGCTACGAGCTCAACCTCTGCAACCTGCGCAACACCGCGTGGGACATGGGCTTCCGGCCCACCCGGTCCGAGGACAACAACGGTGCCGTGATCAACGAGCCGAAGCGGGACAACATCGACGTCCGGGCGCCGATGATTCTCGGCACCCAGGAGTCGACCCCGCTGTACCAGGCGGCGGCCTACGCGACGCTCGCCACCGGCGGCACCTACTGCTCGCCGGTCGCGATCACCGCGGTCTCCGGCCCCGGAGGCAAGGAGTACGACGTCCCGGACGCGAAGTGCGACAAGGACGCCCTGCCCTCCAACGTCGCGAACACCGTGGTGTACGCGATGGAGAAGGTCTTCACCGAGGGCACCGCGCGCACGCTGGGCGGTCTGGCGGACGGGCGGCCGGTCGCCGGCAAGACCGGTACGTCGAACGCGTCGGCACAGACCTGGTTCACCGGGTTCACGCCGAACCTCTCGACCTCCGTCTGGGTGGGCAACGCCGACAAGCCCAACGAGGACCACACCAACGGTGGGGTTGTGAACGGCAAGCCCTACCGCGTCCTGTACGGCTCGACCGTCGCCGCCCCGGCGTGGAAGGACTACATGGACAAGGCGATCTCGGGTCTCCCGGTGAAGGACTTCGGCGCCCCCGACCAGTCCATGATCGGTGTCTCGGCCCCGCCGCCCTCGTCGGGCGGTGACGACGGCGACGACACGAGCGACGACGGCGGCGGCGGCGACAAGGGCAAGGAGCCCAAGGGCGACGAGGGCAACGACCGCGGCGGCAACGGCAACGGGAACGGCCGCGCCGACGCGGCGGCCGCCTGGGACGCCGTCCAGAACGGTGACTGGGAGTCGCTCGGCGACGCCTGGGGCGACAACTGACCCCCGGCTGGCAGGTCGCCGGCGGGCTCGTCGCCGCCGGCGTCGCGGGACTCGGCTACGCCCACCTGGAGACCAAGCTCTTCACGGTGCGCCGGGCCACGGTTCCGGTGCTGCCCGCGGGCGAGCCCGAGCTGCGGGTGCTGCACGTGTCCGACCTGCACCTCACGCCGTCGCAGAGCCGCAAGATCGCCTGGGTGCAGTCGCTGGCGGAGTACGAGCCGCACCTGGTGGTGAACACCGGCGACAACCTGGCCCACCGGGACGCGCTCGGGCCGCTGCTGGAGGCGCTCACCCCCCTGCTCACGACGGCGCCCGGCGCGTTCGTCATGGGGTCGAACGACTACTACGCGCCCGTGCCGAAGAACCCGGCGCGGTACCTGCGGCGCGACACCCGCATCGTGCACACCCGCCCGGCCGAGCTGCCCTCCGACGAGCTGGCCGGCGCGATGGTCGCCGCCGGGTGGCGGGACCTCACCAACCGCCGCGACACGGTCGAGGCCGACGGCCGGCTGCTGTCGCTCGTGGGCGTGGACGACCCGCACCTGGACCGTGACGACTTCCCCCCGTCGCCGGCCACCACCGGCGTTGCGCCGGACGACGCGGTGCTGCACCTCGGCGTCACGCACGCCCCGTACCGGCGCGTGCTGGACCGCATGCACGCCGACGGCGCGGACGTCGTCCTCGCCGGCCACACGCACGGCGGGCAGCTGCGGCTGCCGGGCGTCGGCGCGCTCGTCACCAACTGCGACATCGACCGACGCCGGGCCAGCGGCCTGCACGGCTGGCCGGGTCCGCGGCCCGACGAGACGGGCGGTGCGGGCTCCGCGTGGCTGCACGTGTCGGCCGGCGCGGGCACGTCGCCGTACGCCCCGGTGCGCTTCGCGTGCCGCCCGGAGGCGACGTTGCTCACGTTCACCGCCCGGTAGCCGGATCTCATTTTCGTCCAGGCCCGATCGTCGGCTATTCTGAGCAGGCTTCCGCACGAGGACGTAGGTCCTGCGGCGTGGGAGCAAGTCCTTCGGGGTGTGGCGCAGCTTGGTAGCGCGCTTCGTTCGGGACGAAGAGGTCGCAGGTTCAAATCCTGTCACCCCGACCACCAGAGAGGCCCTCTGAACAGCGGAAACGCTGGCCAGGGGGCCTCTTGCTTTGCCCGCTGGAACCCCGGAACGGCCGCTGGGGGCTTAACTGGGGGCTTACGCCTGAGAAGTGCGCCCGTCTCCCGGCATCTTGAACAGCGGTTCCATGTGCCAGTCGGGGGTGACGACCTCGATGGTGGCGAACGAGTTCATGAACGTCGCGCCGTCCTGGATCACCGGCCGCAGCTCGTGCCGGTAGATGCGCTCCGTGGTCGAGGTGTCCGAGTGCCCGACGACGTCGGAGATCTTCTCGACCGCCGCGCCGCCCAGAGACATCAGCGAGACGAACGAGTGTCGTAGCTCGCGCGGCGTCCACTCGGCAGGGTCGATTCCGGGCACCAGCTTGAGAGCTGACCGGAATCCACGGCGCACGTTGGCTGCGTCCAGCGCTGTGCCGAGTGTCGTCGTGAACACGAGGCCGTGCTCCGTCCACGAGCTTCCGGCCTTCACCTTGTCGGCAGCTTGGTCGCGATGTCGCCGACGGAGGACGTCGGCAACAAGCTCGGGCATCGCGAGGGTGCGCCGCGACTTCTCTGTCTTCGTGTCTCCAGACTTCCGCACCGAGCGCCAGACGGCGATCGTCGGCGGCTCACCCTCGAGGTCGACCCGATCCCACGTCAGCGCGCGCATCTCCTCGGTCCGGATCCCGACGAGCATCGAGACGACGATGTACGGGTACATCCAGTGGCCCTTGGTGAGCATGAGGACGTCGAGGGCCTGCTTGTCGGAGAGCGACTTCGACTTCCGTCCGGCCGTACCCCGGGGCGTCACCACGAGCTCGACGACATTCCGCTCCAGGAGGTCGCGCGCCATCGCCCGCTTCACGACGGCGTTGAGGCATGCCCTGACGTCCGTGATGGTCCGGGTCGAGTGGGTCGCGACCAGAGACTGCAGCAGCTTCTCGACGTGCTTGGCCACACATGTACTCGTGCTTCCTGACGGTCGCGTCGTCGACCTGGCCCTGCCCGTAGAGCAGGGGTCTGCTGCACGGGTAGGTGACAGTGGTTGTCAGGCGGCGAGTGCGACCTGAGTGGTGATGATGGCTTCGTACTCGATGGGGGTCAATCGTCCGAGGCGGGCCTGGCGGCGGCGTCGATGGTAGGTGCGCTCGATCCAGGTGATGATCGCGATCCGTAGTTCGGCCCGGGTGGTCCATCGGCGGCGGTCCAGGACGTTCTTCTGCAGCAGGGAGAAGAAGGACTCCATCGCGGCGTTGTCGCCCGCGGAGGCGACTTGCCCCATCGATCCGACCATGCCGTGACGGCGTAGCGCGGACAGGAATTTCCGGCTTCGGAACTGGCTGCCTCGGTCGCTGTGGATCACGCAGCCGGTCACGTCGGCGCCCTCGACGTGGCGTCTGGCGACGGCGTTCTCCAGTGCCTGGACGGCCAGCCTCGACTTCATGCGGGCGCTGATGGAGTAACCCACGATCCGGTTGGAATACACGTCCTTGATCGCGCACAGGTAGACCTTGCCCTCGGCCGTGGGGTGCTCGGTGATATCCGTCAACCACAGGCTGTTGGGCTCACTGGCAGTGAAGTCACGTCGCACGAGGTCGTCGTGCGCGGGCGGGCCGGGCTTCTTGCCGCCCTTGGTCGCCTTCTTCTTGCCGAACACCGACCACCAGCGCCCGTCGCGACACAGCCGCCACATCGTGCGGTCACACGCGACATGGCCTGCCTGGCGGGCCTCGTCGGCCAGGAGCCGGTAGCCGAACTCCGGGTCGTCTCGGTGGGCGTCGAACAGGGCGTTGGCGAGATGAGCCTGCTCGAGGTCGGTGGCCGTGACCGGGTCGGCGAGCCACCGGTAGTAGGGCTGGCGGGCGATCTTCAGGACCCGGCACGTCACCGCGACGGGGATCCCCGCTGCGGCGAGCTCACGGACGAGCGGGTAGCTCATTTTCCCGGCAGGTGCGCCTGGGCGAAGTACGCCGCCGCACGACGCAGCACCTCTTTCTCCTGCTCCAACGCACGCACCCGCTTGCGCGCCTCACGCAGCTCGGCAGACTCCGACGCCGTCACGCCGGGCTTCGCGCCGTCCTCGACATCGGCCTGGTGCAGCCAGTTGCGCAGGCACGACTCGCTGATGCCGAAGTCCTTGGCGACCTGCTTGACCGGGATCTCGCCCTGCCGGGCGATGGCCACGACGTCGTCGCGGAACTCCTCGGGATGGGGTCTGGGTACGGGACACATCCTTCCAGCAGCACCCGCAGGCACCACAGGTCAGGTGTCACCTATCCGTGCAGCAGACCCGTGGCTCCCGTTCTCTGAGTTGGTCCGGCACTGAGTCGGTCCGGCGGACGATTCACTTCGATCGCCAGATACTTGAGGCGCGCGGGCAACGTGTCTTGTTTGGCGCCGCCAGCCTGCGGCTGCCGGTCGACCGCGACTTGAACGTGTCGTCGGGTACGAGGTAGGCGGCTCCTACTGCCCGCCAACGGCGGAGCCCAGCACCAGCACGGCCGTAGCACCGGGATCAGGCCCCCCTGAGGTCCCCGGTATCGGGAACACGGGCTTTGCGCGCGCCTCGCTGGGGCGGAGGACCTCCACGATGGCCGCCGGCAGCCCACCTGAGGAAGCATCACTCCTCGGACGTCGACCGGGGCCACAGCACGGCCTGTGCGGCGATGACCCGCTCCCCGCTCAGGCTGATCGACGGTGACCCGTAGAGGCGGTAGCCCAGCGTCAGGGCTTCGGAGACGCGGCGGCAGAACGTCGCGTCATCCGGGCCGGTCAGTAGTCGATACACGGGAAGCCCGTCCGGCGGCTGAGTCATGCGATCTCCTTGCGGTGCGGGGTGGATCAGTTCTGCCACTTCCCCTGCCGGATGCCCACCACCGATGCTGACGCGGCGGCGGGACGCTCAGGCCTGGCGGGTGCGAGTCAGCGAGCTGGCGGCCGACAGTTCAGGACCGGAAACTAGCCCGGTACTGCGTGGGAGTACGGCCGGTCAATTCCTTGAATGCGAGGTTGAAGGCGGACAACGAGCTGTATCCGACGGCGTACGCGACGTCCGTGACCGGGGCCTCGTCGGCGGCGAGGTGCTCGATCGCGGCCGCGACCCGCATCCTGCGCAGCACCGCGCGCCACGTCATGCCGGCCTCTTCCTCGAAGCGGCGCGCGAGGGAACGCGGGGCGAGGCCCACCGCGTCGGCGACATCCTCGAAGCGGACCGGATCCGTGAGGCGTCGCTCCGTCAGCGCCAGCGCGCGGCGCAGCTCGGGCGAGCGGCCCGCCGGCACGACGACCGGGCTCGGCTCCCGGGCGAGCCGCCAGGCCACCGCGGCGAGCGCGGAGTACAGCGTCTCGGCGTACGCGGTCAGCGGTGCGTCAGCCTCGCCCCAGGCGCGGCACTCGGCCAGCAGCGCGTGCGCCAAGGGGTCGAGGTCGAAGACCGTCAGCGGAGCCGGCGGGGGCGGCACCCAGGCCGTGTCGAAGAGGACGGATGCGGTCGTGGCCGGCCGCGGGATGCTCACCCGGATGGATCGGCCCGCCTCGATCAGCGCGGCGCGCGCCGGCGGCAGCAACCATGCCTGGCCCTGCGCCTCCAGCCGGAGGGTTCCGGCGGAGGCGCAGAGCAGGTAATGGCGGTCCGGGCAGAGGTCGCGGGCGGGCTCCGGCGCGAACCTGCGGACGAAGCTGGACGCGCGGCGGGTCATCGGCGGTCTCGCACGGCTCGATCCTAGGCGGCTGGTCGTGGCGCCGTCGGTCAGGCCACCGACTCAAGCAGGTCGGCACGGAAGCGCCGGCTCACCGTCGTGCCGGTCTGCAGCGGGCGGACCGACCCGCCTAGGCGCGCGAAGGAGTCGGAGCCCAGGTAGCGGGCGAACGAGGCCTCGTCGTCCCACTCGTGGACCACGGCGATCGCGGTGTCGTCCTCGCGTGCGGCGTAGACCCGAAAGGCGACGTTGCCGGGCATCGCGCGCACCAGGTCGGCCTCCGCATCGAACCGGGCGAGGGCGGCGGGGCGGTCGGCTGCGGCGGTGTGGAGATCGAGGATCGCGATGAACATGGGGCCTCCTGACGTGGGCGGCGGCTGCCGCGGAACGGGGACGACCCGATCCTCCGGCAGGGTCGACGCGGCACGCTCCCGCCGGTCGGACACGTTCACGCGTCCACCGGACGCGAGGTCATATCGCTGGAGTCGCCGCTGGCCGGCGCCCCGTCCTGCCTTCTTCCCGCCGCAAGCTCGCGACAATGGCCAAGGTCAGCCACTGATCAAGTGGTACCCGGGTGGGCGTTCACCGACCCTGAGTGTCCGGTGCGTCTCAGTGCGTCGTGACGGGTCGCAGGTACAGGCCGGCGCGGCAGCCCAGTTCTCCCGGCTCGAGCAGGATCCGGTCGAAATCGGTGAACCGCCAGGCCTCCTCATCGTCGGGCCGGACTGCCACCACGCAGTCGCGCGTGCCCAGCACCTGGACGGCGACGACGAGCACGTCCTCCTCCCGTTCGGCGTCGACCGCGGCGTCGTCACCGAGCGCGGCCCACACCGCAGGCCCGACATCCGGGGGCTGCGTGCCGTCGGGTAGCGCATTGAGGACCTCGAGTACACCCGACTCGAGGTCGGCGCGCTGAGACGCGACGGGGGTCGGCCGCGGTGTTGCCGCCGTGAGGGGCTCTGGACAGTCGATCTGATCGTGGTCGGCGACACCGTCCGGGTCGAACTGGTGCACGACGAACCGAACGCACGTCGTGCGGCTCCCGGAATTCCTTCCGGCGTCGAACAACCCGACGCCGTCTTCGTGAGCTACGTGGACGGTGACAGCCAGGTCGACCTGCGCGCCCCTGTCGTCGTCCGTGCGGCCTTCCCAGGCGAGCGGCACCACGCCGTACGAGGCACCGACCACGCCATGGGGAAAACGGGGGTAAGCCACGGCGCCCCGGGTCACGGACTCAGCATCCAACGCCTCACCTTGCACCTCCTGGATGTCGTCCGCGAGGCCGACGATCACGTCCCCGTTGAGACTGCGCGCCAACCGCTCCCCGCTCTGCGGAGTGAACGCGACATACCCGATCACGGCGGGGACTCCGAACACGAGCGCGAGGAACACGAGTGCCCCCGCCCGGCCGCCTCCGCCGCGCGCCGACCGGCGGGTGCGCTCAGGCGCGACGTCAGCGCCCCAAGGATCGATCACATCCCGGATCATCTCGGTGCGGGCGGGCCAGCGGCAAGAGTCGGCCGATGCCGGGACTCCCCCAGCGGGCGACTGCTGACCTGCAGCGACGATGTCATCGCATCAAGGTGCGAGCCCGACTGCTCTGCCGTTGGCGCCGCTCATCGGGCCGCTCGGAACCGGCGACAGCCAGCGGAAGGCTGGCGCTCCGGGCAGCGGTCCGCCAGGATCGTCGCGTGCTCAACGCCGAGGGCAAGCCACAGCGTCGCAAGACCGGCCTCTTCATGAAGGTCCTGGGACTCGTCGCGCTCCTCGCGATCGTGCCGACGATCGCCACCATCTACATCGTGAACAAGCTGGTCGACGGGCCCGTCCGCGACGCCGCCGGGATCTTCGTCGCGGAAGACGGCGATGCTCTGGCCGCTGAGCTCGGGGAACGCGTCGCGATCGGGATCGCCGACGACGTCGAACCGTCCTACGACGAGCCCGCCGACGCCGCCGCGATCGTTCAACGACCCGCGATCGTTTCGCCGCGGCTGCCGAGGGGCGAGGACGGCGTGTCCTACTCGGTCGTCGCCCTCGCCTGGCAGGGGTCTTCCGGCGACCACGACGGAGCGGTGATCGACCTCGCCATCGTGGTCAACGTCGATCACATCGACAGCGTCATGGGCGATGCGGGTCGCAACTCGGGGAGCTCGAGGTCCTGCTGGCGGTTCGTGGTCCGGGCATCCGACCTGGACGACATCGCCGACTACGACAAGGTCGACTGCCCGAAGGCCTCGTCGCCTGCCCAGCCCTCGCCGACGCCGCCTCCGTCCCTCGACGAAAGCGAGAGCGGCGAGGTACGACAGGTGCTGGACCGGCTCCCCGACCGAGCGAGCCCGGACGACGCGATCGCGGCCCTGCGCGCCGTCTTTCCCCGGGTCGACGTCGTCCGGGCGGAACGGACAGCCGACGAGCTCGTCGCAGCCGTGGGCATCACCCAGGCACGCGACTGCATCGTGGCCGTGCGCCCGGACGGCAAGCCCACGTGGCAGTTCACTGCCTTCGACAGGATCCTCATCGAACCCGGCGAGTCGGGCTGCACACCGAGCCTTGACACCAGCCCGGTCACCACCCACTAGTTGTACCCGGCCATCACGTTGGTTGCAGTCGGCTGATTGGTGGTCGTCCGTCGAGTGCGCTGTGGCGGCGTTCAGTGTTGTAGTGCTCGATCCAGGGCGCAAGAGTGTCCCGCCCCGGCTCTGATGGAGGCGCCGTCGGGGCCACGGGGCGCCTCTCCGTGATGATCGCCGCTGGAACGGTCGCCGGCCTCCGGCGACGGACGCTAGCGCCACAACCGTCAGCAGGCGCGGCGAGACCGCTCGGCTACCTGCGGGGCCGCCGTGTGTCCTTCGCCACGTGCCCTTCAGGATGCGAGACACGAAGACCCGTGGAAATGTCCCGGCCCGGCGCAGAAGTGCGTTTCGCTGTGAAGTTCTGATTCGCGAACGAAAAGGAGATTGTCGTGAGCATCATCGGGTGGATCCTCATCGGGCTCATCATGGGAGCAATCGCCCGGGCCATCGTTCCGGGTGCGCAGAAGGGCGGCTGGATCGTCACGCTGCTGCTCGGGATCGTCGGCGCGCTCGTGGGTGGGTTCATCGCATCGGCTGTCTTCGGCACCAGCGTGAACGACGAGTTCTTCGACCTCGGCACGTGGGGCTTCGCCCTCGTCGGGTCGATCATCGTCGTGGCGATCTGGTCGTGGGCCACAGGTCGCAAGCACGCCTGACTCTCCATCGCTCGCCCCCTGCGCACCACGACCCGCGCAGGGGGCGAGTGCCGCAGTCCTGGGTCCGGCCGCGCGCCATGGCCGAGATACTGATCTCGATCGGCAACGGCGTCGCCATGCAGGCCCACGGCGGAGAGCCCGGCGTCGACAGCGTGCTCGAGGTGCGGAAGGGATGACGATGCGCGGACGTGCGGTGGTCGCGGGCTGGAACGGGTTCATCGGGCACCGGCTGGTGGCCGACCTGACGAAGCGTGGGTACGACGTCGCCCGCGTCGGGCGCACGGGTCCCGAGGCCCGCTGGGGCGACCCCGCCGCGCTGGCCGCCGCCGTCGACGGCGCCGACCTGGTCGTGAATCTCGCGGGCAAGAGCGTCGGCTGCCGGTACACCGAGGCGAACCGCGACGAGATCCTGCGCTCCCGGGTCGCCACCACGCGGGCGCTGCACGAGGCGATCGCGGCGGCCGCGGCGCCCCCACGACTGTGGCTCAACGCGAGCACCGCCACCATCTACCGGTACGCGGCGGACAGACCGCAGACCGAGTCCGACGGCGAGCTCGGCACGGGCTTCTCCGTGGACGTCGCCCGCAGCTGGGAGCGCGAGCTCTTCGCCGGCGACCTGCCCGGCACGCGCCGCGTGGCGCTGCGCATGGCGATCGTGCTCGGCGGGCCGGCGTCCGACCTGCTGGCCCGGATCGCGCGGCTCGGCGTGGGAGGGCCGCAGCACGACGGCTGGTGGTTCCCGCACCGCCGCTACCGCGGCATCGGCGACGAGCCGACCGGCGGCCCGGTGCCGGTCCACCGCTCCGGCGGCCGGCAGAGGTTCTCGTGGATCCACGTCGACGACGTGCTCGCCGCGATCCGGTTCCTCGACTCCCACGACGAGCTCGCCGGGCCGGTCAACCTGTCCTCGCCGCACCCGAGCGACAACCGCACCCTCATGGCCGAGCTGCGCCGCGCCGTCGGCATGCCGGTGGGCCTCCCCACCCCGCGCTGGCTGCTGGAGCCCGCGCTGTGGGCGCTCCGCAACGAGTCCGAGCTGGTGCTCAAGAGCCGCTGGGTGCTCCCGGAACGGCTGACCGCCGCCGGCTTCGAGTTCTCCTGGCCGCAGATGCGGCCCGCGATCGCCGACGTCGTCGGGCAGCGCTGACGCGTCCGGGCGGAGGGTCGCCAGCAGCGCGGAACTGTGGCACCGTCGGCCTCGGCAGCCCTCTTCCCCGCTGGTCAGGAGCCCACCATGCCCGCGTCGTCCACCGCACCCGTCGTCGTCGTCGGAGGCGGCCTGGCCGCCGCCAGGGCCGTGGAGGCCGTCCGGGAGCAGGACGCCGACGTCGACCTCGTCGTCGTCACCTCCGAGGGGCACCGCCCGTACGAGCGCCCGCCCCTGTCGAAGGACTACCTGCGGGGGCAGGCGGAGCCGGACGTCATCTACCCGCTCAAGGCGGGCTGGTGGGACGACCACGCCATCGACCTGCGCACGCTCACGACCGTCGTCGACCTCGCCCCGGCCGACCACGAGGTGACGTTCGCCGACGGCTCCACGCTCGGCTACTCGAGGCTGCTGCTCGCGACCGGCTCGACGCCCCGCGCGCTCCAGGTGCCGGGCCGGAGCCTCATCGGCGTGCACACCCTCCGGACGGTCGACGACGCGGACCTGCTCGCCGGCCTCCTGCTGCCCGCGTCGCTCGAGGGCGAGGGCAAGGTCGTCGTCGTCGGGGACGGCTGGATCGGCACCGAGGTGGCGGCGTCCGCCCGGATGCTCGGCCTGGACGTGTGCCTCGTCGGCCAGACCGAGCACCCCCTCCAGGCCACGCTCGGCCCGGAGCTCGGCTCTTTGTACGGACGGGTGCACGACGAGCGCGGCGTCCTGCGCCACCGGGGCGACGTCGTCGCGTTCACCGGGGAGTCCGGGCGGGTCAAGGGCGTCGAGCTGGCCGACGGCACCCACCTGGAGGCCGACCTCGTGGTGATGGGCGTGGGCGTGACGCCCAACGTCGGCATCGCGTCGGCCGCGGGCATCGAGCTGCGCTCGCGCGACCTCGGCGGCGGGATCGTCGTGGACGGCACCTTGCGCACCTCGGCGCCCGACGTCTTCGCCGCCGGCGACATCGCCTCCGTCCCGTCGCCGCACTACGGCCGCCCGCTGCGCGTGGAGCACTGGGCCGTGGCGCAGGACACGGGCGCGCACGCCGGCCGCGCGATGCTCGGCGACGACGCCGCCTACGACGTCCTCCCCTACTTCTTCAGCGACCAGTACGACGTCGGGATGGAGTACAAGGGTTTCGTCGACCCGCGCGCCGGCGACACCGAGGTCGTGATCAGCGGCTCCGTCGACGACCGCGAGCTCGTCGCGTTCTGGCTGCGCGACGGCGAGGTGCAGGCGGGCATGGCCGTCAACGTGTGGGACCGCATGGACGACGTCGAGGAGCTCATCCGCTCCCGCCGGCAGGTCCCCCGCGCCGAGCTGGAGGCGTTCACGGGCTGACGTCCCGTGAGCGTCTCTGTCCGTCAGGAAGACGGAGCCGAATCCTGACGGACAGGGACGCTCGCGGGGCCGACGGCGGGGCGGCCGAGGGCGCGCACCCGCCAGCCGGCGGCGGCCCAGCGGTCGGCGTCGAGCGCGTTGCGACCGTCGACGACGACGCGGCGCGCGGGCTCGAGGGCCGCCGGGTCGAGGTCGCGGAACTCCTGCCACTCGGTGAGGTGCAGCACGAGGTCGGCGCCGGCGACCGCCTCCTCGACGGTGTCCGCGTAGCCCAGCGTGGGGAAGGTGCGCGCGGCGGTGGCGTTGGCCCGCGGGTCGTGCACGCGCACGTGCGCCCCCTGCAGCTGCAGCTGGGCGGCGACGTTCAGCGCGGGCGAGTCGCGCACGTCGTCGGTGCCGGGCTTGAACGCCGCGCCCAGGACGGCGACGCGGCGCCCGAGCACGCTGCCGCCGCACTCCTCGACCGCCAGCGCGACGGTGCGCGACCGGCGCCGCATGTTGATGGCGTCGACCTCGCGCAGGAACGTCAGCGCCTCGTCGACGCCCAGCTCGCCGGCACGCGCCATGAGCGCGCGGATGTCCTTGGGCAGGCAGCCCCCGCCGAACCCGAGGCCCGCCGACAGGAACTGGTGCCCGATGCGGGCGTCGTGCCCGATCGCGTCCGTCAGCGCGACGACGTCGCCGCCCGCCGCGTCGCACAGCTCGGCGATCGCGTTGGCGAACGAGATCTTCGTGGCGAGGAACGCGTTCGCCGCCACCTTGACCAGCTCGGACGTGGCGAGGTCGGTGACGAGGAACGGCACGCCGGCGTCGACGACGGGCGCGTACAGCTCGCGCAGCGCCTTCTCGTGGCGCGGGTCGGTGACGCCGACGACGATCCGGTCCGGTCGCAGCGTGTCCTCGACGGCGCGGCCCTCGCGCAGGAACTCCGGGTTCCACGCGACGCCCACCTCGACGCCCGCGGGGGCGAAGCGGTCGGCGAGCGCCTGCAGCCCGCCGGCCGTGCCCACGGGGACGGTGGACTTGCCGACGAGCAGCGCGTCGCCGCGCAGGTGCGGCACGAGCGCGGCCACGGCGGCCTCGACGTGGCTGGTGTCCGCGGCCATCGAGTCCCGGCGCTGCGGCGTGCCGACGCACACGAAATGCAGGTCCGCGAACGCGGCCGCCTCCGCCGGGTCGGTCGTGAACCGCAGGCGCCCGGCGGCGGTGTGCCGCTCGACGAGCTCCGCCAGCCCGGGCTCGTAGAACGGCAGCCGGCCGGCGGCCAGGTCGGCGATCTTCGCCGGATCGGTGTCCAGGCCGAGCACGTCGTAGCCCAGCTCGGCCAGGCACGCGGCGTGCGTCGCACCCAGGTAGCCCGTGCCGATCACGGTGACGCGCGCGGGCTCGGGCACGGCGGTGTCGTCGGCAGCGGTCGCGGCGGCGGTCGTGGTGGCGTGCGTCATCGGTCCTCCAGGGTGTGCAGGGCGGGCTCGAACGGCAGGGTCCGGTCGAGGTCGGTCAGGAGTGCGCCGGGCACGTCGCGGGGCGCAGGTCGGAAGGCGTACACCGCGGCGAGGCGGGCGCGGGCGGCGGTCGCCCAGGCCCGCAGCGCGGCCGGGTCGGAGCCGGTGCCGTGGCCGTAGCCGTCGACGACGGCGCGGGCCACGCGGGCTGCGCGGGCGGGCGGGCACACGCCCTGGTGGGCGCGCAGCTCGAGGTGCACGAGCAGGTTGGCCAGGTCGAGCGCCGGGTGCGCGACGGCGGCGAGGTCCAGGTCGAGCAGCCCGACGCGCACCCCGTCCCCGGGCACCGCGTCGCTGTCGACGTGCACCAGCAGCTGCTTGTCGTGCAGGTCGCGGTGCGTGAGCACCGCGGGCGCCGCGGGGGCGGCGGCCAGCGCGGCGCGCACCCGCCGGACGACGGCGTCCGCGGTGGCGTCCGTCGTCGCGCCGTGGGCGGCGGCCAGCCCCCACCAGCGCGCGACGACCGCACCCTCGGCCACGGCGTCATGCGCCGCGACGCCCGACGACGGCGGCGCGTCCTGCAGCCGCCGCAGCCCGCGCCCCACGGAGCGCCCCGCCTCGTCGAGCACGGGGTCGGGCACGTGGGGCTCGCCCAGCAGCTCGTGCAGCGTGCGCCCGGGCAGCGCGGTGGTGGTGACGAACCCGTCGCCGCGGCCCACGACCTCCGGGGTGGCGAACGCCGACGACGGCACCGCCACGTCCCCGGGCTCCCGGCCCCGGCGGGTCACCTTCGTGTACGTACCGGCGGGGTCGCGCACCACACCGCGCCGGCCCGAGCGGTGCGCGACGAGCGTCGCGCCCTCCCGCACGCGCGCGGCGAGCGACGGCAGGTCCGGGTCGGCGCCGTCGGGCTGGAGCACCAGCCCGCCGCCGGCGACCTCCCGCGCCCGGGCGTCCACCCGGGCGGCGAGGCGCGCTGCCGTCCGCACGTCGGCGTCCCAGCGGCCGGCGACGACCCGGCCGTCGGCCTCGGTGCCGACCACGAGCAGGCGGTCCGCGCGCCGCGGGACGACGGCCGAGAGCCGCCGGCCGTCGTCGGCGAGGACGTCCGCCAGCTCGCACGCGACCGGCGCGTACCGGATCCGCTCCGCCGGCGGGCCCGTGCCGTCCGGCGCGGTGGACGTCGCGGGGATGGCGGGCGGTGCAGGCACGGCGGGCGCCCCGGCCGTGCTCGCGGCGGTCCCGGCGCGGTGGCCGCTGCGCGACGCCGCGGCGTCGAGCACGTCGCCGAGGTCACCGCCGGCGCCGTCGAGGACGTCGCGGGCGAGGCCGACGAGCCGCGCGGTGCGGCCCGCCCAGCCCGTCTCCCGGCGACGGAACGGCTCGGTGGCGCGGCGCAGCAGGTGCGCCGCGGTCGCGTGCCGCAGCGCGGTCCGGTCGGGGGCCGGCGCGCCCGCGTCGTCGCGCCCCGCGAGGACGGCGGCGAGCCGGGCGGCCGCCGTCGGGACCCCCTCGTGCGCCCGGACGAGGCTCGCGGCCAGGGACCCCAGGTCGTCCTCGGGTGCGCCCCACCGTGCGGCGTCGCCGTCGACGAGCCAGAGCGCGCCGGAGGGGTCGCGCACGAGCTGGTCGAGCGAGAGGTCGCCGTGCAGCGGGACGGCACGGCCCGGGACGACGGACAGGTGCTGGTCGAGCGCGTCGGCCAGCGGCCCGACCGTCTCCGTGAGCCAAGGCAGCAGGCCCGCGACCGCGTCGGCCACGGGCCGCAGCTCGCCCCGGGCGAGGTCACCCCGCGCGGGCCGCGGCGGCATCGCGGTGGCCGACCCGTGCAGCGCCGCGACCGCCGCGCCGACGTCGTGCAGCCCGGCGTCGCCGAGCACGCCCGCGGCGTCGAGGGCGTCGAGCGGGTCGCCGTCCACCCAGCGCGTCACGACGACCCCGCGGCTCTCGTCGTGCGCCAGGACCCGCGACGCGGGCACGCCCGCCGCGGCGAGCAGCCCGTACCCGGCGACGGCGCGCGACACCGCCGTCGGCCGCACCAGGCGCAGGAGGATGTCGTCGCCGCCGTCCGTCGCCACGTGCAGCACCGCGCGCCGCTCCGGGTTGTGCCGCACCAGCCGGACCGTCGCGTCCGGCCCGGCGCCGTCCGGTCCGAGTCCGTCCGACCCGACGCCGGGCAGGCCGAGGTCGGGCAGGCCGAGGTCGGCGAGCATCGCCGACGCACCGCCGCGAGCGAGGAGCCGGGCACCGGGCAGGTCGCGGTCGGTCGCCCAGCCGGTCACGACCAGCCCGGCGTCCGCGTCCGCCAGCACGACGTCGTCCGGCGCGGCGCGGCGCAGGGCCTTGTCGAGCTTGGGACGGGCGTGGTCGGCGTAGGCGCGCACGAGGAGGTCGCGCGGGGCGCCGACGTCGGGCACCCACCGCGCGGCGAGCAGGCAGCTCGTGCCCGGCTTGTAGCGCAGGTAGGGCCGCGTCACCACGCCCGACGTGCCGGTCGCCGTCGTTATCCGCCGCGCCAACGTCGCCGGGTCGAGGAGGTCGGCCAGCGCGGGCACGGCCGGGTCGCGGGCGACCAGCTCACGGTCGGCGACGTGGTCGGCCAGGCGGACGGCTGCACCGTCCATGGTGCGACCGGGCGTCTCGATCAGCCGCTCAGTCACGCCCCACCCCCGCGGAGGCGGCCGCGCCGAGCACGGCGTCGGGCGGGCCGGACGCGACGATCCGCCCCGCGTCGAGCCGCACGACGCGGTCGCAGTCACGGGCGGCGTCGAGGTCGTGCGTCACGACGAAGGTGGTGCGGCCGCGGGTGAGGCGGCGCATGGCGTCGACGACCTCCCGCTCGGTCTGCTCGTCGAGGCCGGTCATGGCCTCGTCGAGCAGGACGACGGGGGCGTCGAGCATCGCGGCACGCGCGATGGCGATGCGCTGCCGCTGCCCGCCGGACAGGGTCGCGCCGCGCTCCCCCACGACCGTGTCGTAGCCGTCGGGCAGGGCGGTGACGAAGTCGTGCGCGCCCGCGACGCGGGCGGCGCGCTCGACCTGCGCGTCGGTGGCGTCGGGGACGGCGGCGGCGATGTTCTCGCGCACGGTCCCCCGGAACAGCACGCTGTCCTGCAGCACGACGGCGACCGACTGCCGCACGCTGCGCAGCGTGAGGTCGCGCAGGTTGTGTCCGTCGATCCGCACGACGCCGGAGTCGGGGTCGCGCAGGCGGGACAGCAGCGAGACCAGGCTGGACTTGCCGGCCCCGGACGTCCCGACGACCGCGACCCGCTCCCCCGGCCGCACCGCGAGGTCGAGCCCCCGGAGCACCGGGTGGCCGGGCACGTAGGAGAACCACACGTCCTCGAACCGCACGTCGCCGCGGGCGTCGCGCAGGGGCCGGGCCCAGCTCGCGTCGACCACCTCGGGGCTGCGCTCCAGCACCTCGACGACGCGCTCGCTCGACGCGCCGGCCTGCGCGATGCGGCCGGTGTACTTCGCGATGTCGCGCATCGGCTTGAACGCGGCCTTGAGGTAGGTGAGGAAGACGGTGAGCTCGCCCGGGGTCAGCGCGCCGTCGAGCACGCGCTGCGCCCCCACGTAGAGCACGACGGCGGTCGCGAGGCCGACCAGCACGTCGGTGGAGCGCTCGAGGCCGGCGGACAGCCGCTTCGCCTTGACCCCCTCGCGCAGGGAGGACGTGTTGGACCGGGCGAACCCGGCACGCATGCGGTCCTCGAGCGAGTACGCCTGCACCACCTTGACGGCCGCGAGCGACTCGGTGGCCAGCGACGCCAGCTGCCCCTCGGCCTTGCGCTGGTCGCGCGAGACGTGCCGGATGCGCCGCGACAGGCGGCCGCTGGTGAGCAGGAAGACGGGCAGGACGACGAGCATCACGAGCGCCAGGACCGGGTCGAGCACCGCGACCACCACGACCATGCCGACGAGCGTCACGACGTTGCCCAGCATCGGCAGCATCGCGGTGACCGACACCTCCTTGAGGCGCCCGACGTCGCTGGTGAGCCGGGTGACGAGGTCGCCGGTGGTGGAGCCGTCGTGGAACCTCAGGCTGAGCCGCTGCAGGTGGTCGTACAGGTCCGCGCGCACGCCCGTGAGGACGCGGTTGCCGGCCAGCGCGAAGCACACGGTCATGGCGTAGGCGGCTCCCGCCCGCAGCAGGACGACGACGAGCAGCGACCCCGCGGCGAGCGCGATGACGAGCCCGAGGTTCGCGGGCGCCGGCCCGGCGACGCTCGACCCGGTGGCCGCGACGATCCCGTCGACCACGTACTTCAGCGGCCACGGCTCCAGTAGCCGCATCGCGACCTCCGCGAGCAGCGCCAGGCCGCCCAGCACGAGCAGCCTTCGCTCGGGCCGCACGTGGTGGCGCAGGTGCGGCCAGAACCGGCGGAACGACCGGCCGGCCGCCCGCACCGACCGCTGACGACCCTCAGCCACGGCGACCACCCCCGGCGCTGGAGCCGGCCTCGGCAGGCTCGACCGACGAACGGGCCTCGACGAGCTCGACCGACGGGACGAGCCCGGGCAGCTCGACCCCGGCGAATCCCAGCGCACGGCGCACGACGGCGGACCAGTCGTGCCGCTCGACGGCGACCTCCCGGGCTCGGGCGCCGAGCGCGGCGCGGCGATCGTCGTCGTGCGCGAGCGCGACGATGGCGTCGGCGAGCGCCGCAGCACGACCCGGAGGCACGAGCACCCCGGCGT
This sequence comes from Isoptericola sp. NPDC056134, assembly GCF_042264825.1. Lineage (NCBI taxonomy): Bacteria > Bacillati > Actinomycetota > Actinomycetes > Micrococcales > Promicromonosporaceae > Isoptericola > Isoptericola sp. NPDC056134. The sequence continues at coordinate 17,260 of NZ_JBHJVM010000024.1, read as the reverse complement.
CCCCGTGCTCGAGCGCGTCGGGCAGCTCGCCCACCGCGCTCGCCACGACCGGCAGCCCGGCCGCCAGGTACTCGTAGACCTTCAGCGGCGAGAAGTAGAAGTCGTCGAGGGCGGGGTACGGCGCCACGGCGACGTCGGCCCGGTGCAGCAGCGCGGGGACCTCCGACGGCGCGACGGCGCCCGCGTGCTCCACGGCGTCCGCGACCCCGAGCGTGTCGGCCCGGGCGAGCACCGCCTCGCGCTCGGGACCGTCGCCGACGAGAAGCAGGCGTGCGTCGGGCACGCGGGCACGCACGCCGGCGAACGCGTCGATCAGCACGTCGAGGCCGTGCCACGGCTTGAGGGTGCCGACGAACAGCACGGTGAACGCCGTCGTCTCCTGTCGACCCCAGCACCGACCCGCGGCCGGAACGATCCGGGCGGTGTCCACGCCGTTCGCCAGCACGTGGACCTTCCCGGGGTGCTCGCCGGCGCGGTCGGCAGCCCAGGCCGCGACGGGGCCGCTCACGGCGACGACGGCCGTCGCGGCACCGACGGCCGCGCGGGCGCAGCGCTCGGCGGCCGCCTCGTCGACGAGCTCGCGGTGCGTGCGCTGCTCGGCGACGAGCGGCGCGTTCACCTCGAGCACGCTGGGGACGCGGGCGTCGTCGGCCCAGGCGGTGGCCGCCGTGCCCCAGAGGGAGTAGCGCTCGTAGACCAGGTCGAGGCCCTCACCTGCGGCGATCTTCGTCAGGATTCCGCCCACGCGGGCATCGGCGTCGCGCAGCGCGACCTCGCGCTCCGCCGTCGAGCCGGTGGGGGCCACGGGGACGCGGTGGACGACGACGCCCCGGAGGTCGTCGGGAGTGTCGTCGCCGGGGCGCGTCGTGACGACGTGCACCTCGGCGCCGGCACGCACCAGCTCGCGCAGCACTGCCTGGACGTGCACCGACGCCCCCTTGCGGCCGAACACCGGGACGCCCGGGTCGGAGCTCACGTACGCGACCCTCATGCCGCCCTCCCCTCCGCGGCGGGTGCCGCGCTCTCCAGCACGTCCAGCAGGCGGCGGGACGTGCCGACGACATCGAACTCGGCCTCGATGCGGGCGCGCGCACCGTCGGCGAGACGGGCTGCCTCGCCAGGGTCGTCGAGCAGGGCGCCGAGCGCCGCGGCGAGCGCGGGGGCGTCGCCGGGCGGCACGAGGCGGCCGGTCTCGCCGTCGCGCACCGCCTCGGGGATGCCGGTGACCGGCGTCGAGACGACGGGGGTGCCGAGGGCCATCGCCTCCAGCAGGACCGTGGGCAGGCCGTCGCGGTTGCCGTCGGCGCCGAGCACGCACGGCGCGGCGAAGACGGCGGCGCGGGCGACGACGTCACGCACCCCGTCCTGCGGCAGCGGGCCGTGGAAGGTCACGTGCTCAGCGCCGTCCCGCAGCAGGCCGAGCACGGCGGCGCGGTCACGCAGCTCGGCCTCCTCCGGCCCGGAGCCGACGAGGTCGAGGTGCACGTCGCGGCCGGCCGCCACGAGGAGGGCGAGCGCGTCGAGGAGGTCGCCGAAGCCCTTCTTCTCGACGAGGCGCCCGACGGCGCACACGCGCCCGGGCCGTCGCGGCGCCGTCGCGCGGGCGTACTCGTCGAGGTCGAGCCCGTTGTACACGCGTACGACGGCGTCCGCGGCGGGCCCGTAGGTGTCGCGCAGGTGGGCGAGGTTGTGGTCGCTCACGGTCACGACGGCGCGCGCGTCGGCGAGCTTCGTCCGCAGGTCGGCCGGGTTGACCGACTCGTGGAAGATGTCCTTCGCGTGCGCGGTGAACGTGTACCCGATGCCGAGGACGGCGGCGGCGAACCGCGCGACCGTGGTCGCGACGGACCCGAAGTGCGCGTGCAGGTGCGTCAGGCCGGCGTCGTGCGCGGCGGACGCGATCCACAGCGCCTGCACGGCGTCCTCCGGGTCGGCGGCGAGCAGGTCCGCGAGCACGGCGGCGGGCAGGCTGCGCAGGTCGAGCCGGTCGTGGGCCTCCGCGAGCGCCGACCACGCGTCCGACGCGCGGGTCGCCCGCGGCACGAACCGGACCGGCGCGGCGACGTCAGCCAGCGCCGCGTGGAAGCGGGTGTCGACGGGGGCGCGCAGGGAGAAGATCTCGATCTCCACGCCGCGGCGCTCCAGGCCGCGCACCTCGTTGACGATGAACGTCTCCGAGAAGCGCGGGTACATCTTGGTGACGTAGCCGACGCGCGGGGTCGGTGCCGTCGTCGAGGGAGTCATGGGGGTGGTCTCAGGCCGTGGCACGGTGCTCCTCCTCCTGGTTCTGCGGGTGCGGGGTGGCTGCCGCCGGGCGGGCCGGGGCCTCGTCCCGGTGGGCGAGCCGGTCGACGAGCCCGTCGACGAGCTCCGGGACGCGCGACAGCCCGTCGAGGTCGACGTCGACCTCGGGGCGCCGGGGCGCGTCGTCGACGGCCGTGCGGGCGAGCCATGCCCCGACCCGATCGGGGGTGATCGCGCCGACGAGGACGTCGAGCAGCCCGAGGTCGGCGAGCCGGCAGGCCCGCACGAGCTGCTCGGCACGAGGGTGCGTGCGCGGCACGACCAGGCCGGGGCGGCCGGACGCCAGCAGCTCGCACACGGAGTTGTAGCCGCCCATCGTCACGACGGCGGCTGCGCCCTCGATCAGGGGCACGACGTCGCGCACGAACGCGTGCACCTCGAGGTCGTCGCGGCCCGCGGCGACGGCGTGCAGCCGATCGCGCGCCGCCTCGGGCAGGTAGGGCCCGGTGACGAGCACGCCGCCGTGGCCCGGGGGCAGCGGCGCGGCGGCGAACGCCTCCGCGAGCGCCGCGCCGTCCTGTCCGCCGCCGACGAGGCAGAGGACGTAGGGGTCGGCGCTCGTGGGCGCCGGCGTCCCGACGGTGCGGCCGCGACCGAGGTAGCCGGTGGAGGTGGTGGACGCGCGACCGCGACCGAGGTAACCGGTGAACACAGCCCGGGCGGCGACATGCTCCGGCAGGGCGTACTCGGTGAGCGGGTCGTAGACGCGCGCGTCGCCGTACACCCACACCTCGTCGAAGAACCGCTCGATCACCGACGTGCTGCGCTGCTCGCGCCACTCGCGGACGGCGACCTCGGGGGTGTCGAGCACGTCGCGCAGCCCGAGCACGCACGCGGTGCCGCCCTCCGCGCGCAGGCACCGCAGCGCGGGCAGCAGCTCGCCGCCGACGCCGAGGGGCACCTTGTCCACCACGAGCACGTCGGGGCGGAAGGCGGCGAGCGCGCCGTCGATCACCCCCGCGCGGACGCGGACGACGTCGTCCAGCGTGCCGCCCCAGGTGCGCGGCCCGTAACCGCGGTCCGGGTCCTTGCCGACGCGCGGCAGCGTCACGACCTCCGTGCGCTCCGGCAGGGGCAGGCTCGTCGCCTCCCGCGCGCCGGACAGGAGGAGGACGTCGACGTCCGGGTCGGCGTCCACCACCGCGCGCGCCAGCAGCGACGTGCGCCGCACGTGGCCGAGGCCCTGCGTGTCGTGGGAGTAGAACGCGACCCGGCGTCGCGTCGGGAGCTCGGGTTCGACCGCTGATATCTGTCGCACCCTGGCAACCCTGCGGAGGTTGCCTGAGTCACGGATGAGGCGGCCATGAGGGGGTTCTCATCCGGAAGGGCGCAGCATCTGCACAGAGCACGCCCAGGTCCGCCGCTCGCCCGCCCGGGAGGTCTGGCACGCTCCCGTCGTGACCCGACGACGCACGTCCGCCCTGGTGGCGGCGGTCATCCTGTTGGCCGGCACCGCGGCGCTGCTCGCCGTCTGGCGCCCGTGGGACCCGGTGCCCGACGAGCTGCGTGCGGCCGCACGCCAGGCCGCTCACCTCCCCGGCGTCGTCTCCGCGGAGGTCACCGACTACGAGGTGGTCTTCCGCGACGCGAAGGACGGCGACGTCGCCCTCGTCACCCTCGAGGTCGAGCTCGACGGCGGGCTCTCCCCCGAGGCCGCGAGCGCGGCCGCGTCGCAGGCGGACGACGCCGTCGCGGAGACGCAGGTCGACGGGGTGCGCACGCTGTCCCGCACCACGACAGTCCACGCCGGCGACCCGCGGACCGTGCACGGCGTCGAGGTCTATCCGCTGACGGCGTGGGTGACCGAGGACGGCGACGCGTCCTCCGTCGCGGACGCCGTCGTCCTCCGCCGCGCGGGCGCGACGACGGTGAGCGGCGTCAGCGCGGAGGCGGCCGACGGAGAAGGGCTCGTGCGGCTGGCGGAGGAGGCCGCGGAGCACAAGATCGCCGCGTCGCTCGGCACCGCCGACGACGCCGTGCGGTACGACGCCTCCGGGCGCGTCCCCGTGGTGGCGGCCGCGCGGCTGGCCGTCGACGCGGCCGGACGGCCGGGCGTGGCGTCGGTCGTCGTGCACGCGGGGTTCCCGGAGGGAACGGCGACGGCGGACGACTCGGCGCTGACGCTCCAGGTGGGTCTGGACGGGCCGACGTCGTCCCCCGAGGCGGACGACGTCGCGCGCTGGCTCGACGACCCGGCCCGCGACGCCGGCGGCCGCCACCTCGCGTACACGCTCACCGAGCCGGGCTACGCCGCGCGCGTCGACGGCTGGGTCGCGGCCGCGCCGCCCCCGACGCCCGAGGAGCACACCGTGCCGCTGCCCGCGGGCGTCGGGGCGTGGCCGGACGACGACGACGCCCCGGCCTGCGCGAGCGACGACCTCCGCCTCACCCTCGGCACACCGGACGCCGCGGCCGGCGGCCGGTATCTCGCCGTGCTCGCCGAGAACGTGTCCGAGCGGCCGTGCGCCCTCGACGGCGTGCCGCGGCTGACGTTCCGGAACGCCGACGGCGAACCGCAGGACGACGTCACGGCCGAGCCCGCCGCACCGGGCGTCGTCCCGGGCCGCGTCGTCGTGCCGGTGGGCGAGCGCGCGCTGGCGACCGTGCAGTGGCGGGCCATGTCGGCGGCGAACGACCCTGACGTCACCACGACGGTGGACGTCGTCGCCGTCCCGGACGGAGATCCGGTCCCGCTGACCCCGACCGCCGAGCTCGACGTGCTCGACGGCGCCGAGGTGCGCGTCGGCCCGTGGGCGCAGGGGGCGGAGGGCTGGTCGTGAACGGTGCCGCGGCCCGCCAGGCGGGGTGGTGGGCTCAGTCCCCGCACAGCTCCGCGACCTCGGCCCGGAACTGGTCGGACCCGAGATCGAGGTCGCTGATCCACAGCATGTGGCCGAGCTGGAGATCCGACTCCCGGGCGATCCCGAGCGACCGGACGCGGAGCGGCGCGTGCTCGATCCCCGTGCGGCTGCTGGCCGCGGCGCCGTACCGCATGTCCGCGTCCATGGGGCCCCACGGCCCCACGACCCACATGGCCACCTCACGCCCGGGCGGGATCTCGACCTCGGCGGTGGTGTCCGCCTCGGGCGGGGGGCCGTCCGCCGGGTCGCGGAACCCGTAGTCGTCCCGCGGGTCGGCTGCCACGGCGCCGAACCGGAAGACGTCGGGCAGCAGGCTCGTCACGGTGATCGGCCAGCGCGCGTCGTTGCGGACGGTCTGCACGACGGCGACGTCCTGGTCCGCGGCGAAGAGCGCCCAGAGGCCCTCGTCGGGGTACGTGCACTCGTCCGTGAATCCGGCACCCGTCGAGGACACCGACCCGAGCTCCACGCCCGCGCTCGCCGACAGTCCCCACCACCCGCCGAGGGCCGCGGCCGCCAGCACCGCCGCGCCGACGACCGCGACGGTCGAACGCCGGACCCGCCGCGTGCTCACATCGCCCCGAAGCACCAGCGCCGGATCTTCGACTCGTCCTGCACGGAGTCGAGCACGCGGACGCCGTCCACGGCGCCGCGCCAGGCGCCGCCGCCGACGGTGACCGGCCCGGACGGCGCGGCCGTGAGCGGCCCCGCCTGCGCCCGACCGGACCGTACGGGCGCCCCCATCCCGGTGAGGGAGCAGGTCCACAGGTCGACGGCGCCCGTCGCGGCGTTCCGCGTCCCCGCGAGGAAGACCCAGCTGCCGGGCTCGGGGGCAACGCCGGACACCGCGGTCGTCGACGTTCCGCCGTCGCCGGTGGCGACCGAGAACGCCCAGCAGGTGCCGGTCGCCGACGTGCAGGAGTCGTCGGCGACGGTGCCGAGCGTGAAGCCCGGCCGTCCGTCATCCCCCTGCGTGACGACGGACGCGGTGACGCCGTCGGCGTCGGGCCGCACGAACGCCGCCACGGTGACGTTGCCCGCCGCGTCGACGACGGCGCCGTCGGTCGCCGCCACGTCGGAGTCGGCGTCGAAGGTCAGCGCGCCGTCGCCCGGGACGCCCCAGGGACCGGGCGACCACAGGTCCGTGCCGGACAGGGTGAGCGCGTTGCCGCCGCCGAGGGTGCTGCCCGCCGTCGTCCCCGCGAGCTCGTCGAACCACCAGGTCGCACCGCGTGCCACGGGGTACGCGACCACGAACCGGTACTCCCGCCGCGGGCCCACGTTCCCCGCGGCGTCCACCGCCTGGGCGTACAGGATGGTCGGGCCGGCATAGCTCGGCGTGAGCTCGACGACCTCCCCCGGCTGTGCGCGGTCGAACAGGGCGTCACCCACGGTCGAGTACTGCACGTAGGCCACGTCGTCGGAGCCCGGCACGTCGAACCGGAACCCGCCGGTCATCCCGACCCCGCCCGCGGTCCGGTCCTCGAGGTAGACGGCGGGGTACCCCTCGACCGGCGTGACGACGGTCTCGCCGGGGGCCGACACGTCCACGCTCAGCTCGCAGCCGACCGGCTCCGTGAGGCCGCCGCTCGGCAGCACCGCCTGCGCCGACCACCCGTACGTCCCGCCCTCGGCGAGGACGCCGTCCGGGACCTTGACGGAGTGGGTCGCCCCGGACGCCTGCGGCGTGGTCGGGGCCGACCGCCACAGCTCGTCGCCCGTCGCGAGGTCGCGCACGGCGAACTCGGCGCTCATCGAGGACGGGAACGGCTCGCGCGCGTTGGAGAGCTCGGCCACCAGGGTCGGGGTCGTCGAGCGGACCGCCGGGCGGTCGTCGCCCGCCGCGCACGACGTCTCCGGCCGCATCGTGCCCAGCGCGACGACGGTGTCCGTCGCCCGCAGCTCGACGGTCAGGGTCGCGTCGGGGCCGAAGGCCGCCCGGCCGCAGCCCCGACAGTCCTCGTCCGCGGCGAGGCCGAACGCCAGCGGGTCGCCGGAGCGCACGGCCTGCCCCACGGCCCGGGTGACGTCGACCTCGACGCGCCGGTCGCCGCCGCACCCCGCGCCCTTCAGGTCCGCGCCCGTCGAACGCCAACCGGGTGTCGAGGCGGCCCACGTGGTCGCCGCGGTCACGGCCGGGACCGCGTGCACCCGGACGTCGTCGACCCCGCACGCCTGGTCGCGGCCCACCGGGAGCGACAGCGTCGCGGCGACCAGCACTCCGTCGGCCAGCGCGGCCGGGTCGCCGAGGTCCCCGAAGTCGTAGGCCACACGCTGCACCCCCCGCGCAGGGCAGCCCCGCCCGCCCTCGCCGACGCACCGCCCGACGACCCGGTCGCCGTCGAACCCGACGCCGGCCGTGCTGGTCGGGGCGCCGCTGCGCAGCGCCGTCCACGCGCGCGGGCCGGACTCGAGGACCACCCGCCCGCTCGGGACCTCCGTCGTCTCGAGCCGTGGTGCGGCACCGGGTGAGGCCGTCGCCGTCGTGGCGCCTCCTGTCAGCACGAGTCCAGCAAGGGCGAGCGCTGCCAGGAGCTGACGTCGTCGAACCACCGTTGACCACCGTTCGTCGTCCTCGACGCGACCCGTGCAGGTCGCCCGGACCGTATCATCCCGGACAAGTCCGACCGAAAGGTAGCGGATCCCGTCGCCTCAGCGAACCGCAGGACCTGTTTTTCACCCGCTCGCACCGACTTCGTGCCGTCCTCAGCCGAAGGTGAAGGTGTAGACGGCGACGCCGTCGGGCACGTCGAGCTCCACGATCCCGTCGGTCGGTCCGTCGCCGCGCAGCACGTCGTACAGCGTCGGGTTGCCGGCCACGTCGATCTCACGCTCGGCGCGGACGCTGCCGTCGTCGGCGAGCACGCGGGCGGTGACCGTCCCCTCGCCGCCGAGGACGCTGAACACGTCGGTCGAGCGGTACGCGAGCCGCAGGGTCGCGTCGTCGGAGGCTGCGGTCGCCCCCTGGAAGTCGACGTCCCACGTGCCGCCGAGGGAGAAGGTGTCCCGCGGCTGGTCGTCCGGGTGGGCGAACACCTCCCGGCCGGAGCCGTACTCGGGCGAGCCCGAGTAGTTGAACACCTTGTTGAGGGCGAGGTAGGTCTCCGGCGTCGTCTCCCCGCCGGGCGTCGTGTCCGCGACGTCGGTCGCGGGCGGCAGCTCGACGTCCGGGTCGGCGGCGCGCAACAGGTCGCGGACGTGCTGCTCGGTGACGTCGTAGCCGCCCTCGCCGTGCTTGATGTAGCGGACGGTGCCCTCGGCGTCGATCAGGTACTCCGCCGGCCAGTACCGGTTCCGGTACGTCGTCCACGTGGAGTAGGAGTTGTCCTGCGCGATCGGGTACTCGACGCCCAGGTCGCGGGCGCCGGCGACGACGTTGCGTGTCTCGCGCTCGAAGGCGAACTCCGGCGTGTGCACCCCGATGACCTCGAGACCGGCGTCCTCGTACGCGTCGTACCAGGCGCTCACGTGCGGGATGGCGCGCTGGCAGTTGATGCAGGAGTAGGTCCAGAAGTCGATCAGCACGACCTTGCCGCGCAGGTCCGCGAGGTCGACGGGGGCCCCGTCCTCGGTGTTGAGCCAGTGCGTGATGCCCGTGAGCGGCGGCGCCGTCCCGCAGTCGGCGAGCTCTGTCGACCCGTTGGAGCAGTTCGACAGCTCCCGGTTGGCGTCGGTGACGATCCCGCCCAGGTCCAGCGCGTCCTGCACGGACGCGTTCTCGTCCACCCGCTGCTGCAGCGCACCCGTGTAGTCGGGCAGGGCGCGCTGCAGCTGCTGCGGAAGATTCAGCGCCAGGGCCCCCGCGAGCAGGATGACGACGACACCGCCCGTGACGCGGATACCGCGCTGGTGGCGGCGGAAGGCCGACACCCGCTCCGCGACCCGGCGCCCGGCCAGCGCGAAGACGAGCAGCGGGATCGCGGCGCCGACGGCGAACGACACCGTGAGGACCACCGTCCCCGGCCCGATGTCGCCCGTCGCGCCCGCGACCGTGATGGCCGCCAGCACCGGTCCGGCGCACGGGACGTAGAGCACCCCGAGCCCGAGGCCGAGCAGGAACGCGCCCCGGTCCTGGCCGGCCGCGCGGCGCGACCCCAGCGACGCGAGCCTCAGGAAGGGGCGCTCCAGCACCTCCTCGAACCGCGGCACGATCATCCCGACCCCGAGGGCCGCGAGCAGCACGATGCCGACCCAGCGCAGCAGGTCCTGCGGCAGCCCGAGGGCGCCCAGGACCAGCGAGCCCAGCAGCGTCATCGCGCTGAAGCTCAGCACCAGGCCGGCGATCACGAGGTAGGGGCGCCACGACCGCGCACGGGCGGCGCGGGCGGGCCGCTCCGTCAGGTCGACGGCGGCTCCCCCGCCCGTCGGCGCGACGCCCGTCTCGACCTGCCCGCCCGCGCCGGTGCGGACCGCCGTCGGCACGTCGAACCGCAGCGCCGGTTCGCGCGCGCCCTGCACCCCGCCGGCGAAGAAGATCACCGGGAGCATCGGCAGGATGCACGGCGAGATGCCGGTGATGAGGCCACCGAGCAGGCCGATCAGGACCAAGGTCTCCATGACCGTCGTTCGGAACCGCGGGGCCGGCGGATGGGATCGCAGACGACACCCATCCGGCGCGGCGCCCGCTCCGAACCCCCGTCGAGCGCCCCGGACCGGAGGGGCGACGACGCAAGGAGAGAGAACGATGAACGTCCGCACTCGCACCCGCACCGCCGCCGCCGGCTTCGCCACCCTGGCCCTGCTGGGGCTCGCCGCCTGTTCGTCCGACTCCGGCTCCGACGCCGGGTCCGGCTCCGAGGAGACGATGACCGAGGAGTCGCCGATGGCCTCCGACGAGCCGTCGGACGAGATGAGCGAGGACATGTCCGCCGACCCGGCCGCGAACCTCGTCGGCCCCGGCTGCGACGCCTACGCCGAGCAGGTGCCCGACGGCGCCGGCTCCATCACGGGCATGTCGACCGACCCGGTCGCCGTCGCCGCGTCCAACAACCCGATGCTCACCACGCTGACGAAGGCCGTCAGCGGCGAGCTCAACCCCGACGTCGACCTGGTCGACACCCTCAACGGCGGCGAGTTCACCGTGTTCGCGCCGGTCGACGACGCGTTCGGCAAGGTCGACAAGGAGACGCTCGACACCCTGGCGACGGACGCCGACCTCCTGACCACGGTGCTCACCTACCACGTGGTGCCCGGCCAGATCCTGCCCGAGGACATCGCCGGCGAGCACGAGACCGTCCAGGGCGACACCCTCGAGGTCACCGGCGAGGGCGACGAGCTCAAGGTCAACGACGCCAACGTCGTCTGCGGCGGCGTGATGACCCAGAACGCCACCGTCTACCTGGTCGACTCGGTGCTGATGCCGCCGATGTGACCCGTATCCGGCCGGGCACCGCAGGGGGGTGCCCGGCCCACCCCGGGACCGACCGGCCCGCCTCGACTCGTCCCGAGGCGGGCTGGTCCACGTTCCGGGCGGGCCGCGGGGACCGTGCCGTCGACCGGTCAGCTCGTCAGGAGGTCCTCGATCGGGACCCGCAGCCGGCGCGCCGTACCCGGGTCCGTCGCGCACGACCTGGCAGGGCTCGGACGCGTCCTAACCCTCCGCCAGCACGACGATCGGGTCGGTCGTCGGCTGCTCGGACCCGCCGTCGGGCTCGACGGTCACGGCGACCCCGACGCCCGGGACGTCCTGGACCAGGTGCTCGACGCGGCCGCCGGACGCCTGGAGCACGCCGGCCGGGGCGACGTCGCCCTCGGAGCCCACCACCCAGAGCTGGTAGTCCTTCCCCTCGCCCGGCCCGGGCAGGTCGCTCGCGGTGAACAGGAAGTCGTCGCCGGCGGCCAGCACGGACGCCGCGCCGCCGCCCGCCACGGGCGAGGTCAGGAGCTGCGCGTCGGGGTCGGCCAGCATCTCGGCGACGCGGTCGAGCTGCGCCTCCACCTGGAGCCCTGCGCGGTGCTCCTGCACGGCGATCGTCGTCGGCACGGCGACGGCGACCACCGCCGCGGCGGCGACCGCATACCGCACCCACCGTCGTCCCGCCGGGCCCGCGGCCGGGCGGGCGCTCGGGGCGGCCGGGCGCTGCGGCGTCTGCGCGACCCGGGTCAGGACGGCGTCACGGACGTGCACCGGCGGCGCCTGCTCGACGGCGAACGCCGCGACGACGTCGCGGTACTCGTCGAGGGCGCGCCGCGCGTCCGCGTCGGACTCCAGCAGTCGCTCCACGGCGCGGCGCTCGAGGTCGTCGACCGCGTCGAGCGCGTACGCGGGCAGCAGGTCCCACGCGTCGCGGTTCGCGTCGGTGTCAGCCACGGTTCACCCCCAGGCAGTCGCGGAGCCGGCCGAGACCGTCACGGATGCGGCTCTTCACGGTGGGGAGGGCCGCACCGAGCTGCTCGGCCACCTCCCGGTACGTCCGGCCGCCGTAGTAAGCCTCGACGACGGCCTCCCGCTGCATGGCGGTGAGGGCGTCGAGGCAGCGCCGGACGGCGGCGCCCTCGAGGCGTCGTTCCACGTCCTCCGCGACGACGTCGCGCTGCGCCCCGGCCACGGAGGTGTCCAGGTCGCGCTGGTCGCGGTCGCGGCGGGACTGCTCGGAGCGCACCCGATCCACGGCGCGACGCCGCGCGAGCGTCGCGACCCACGTGCGGGCGGACGCGCGGGCGGGGTCGAACCGCGCTGCGGTCTGCCACACCTCCACCATCACCTCCTGGGTCACCTCGGCTGCGTGGTCGGGGTCGCGGAGCACGCCCAACGACGTCCCGTAGGCCACGGGGGCGAGGGCGTCGTAGACGGGCCCGAACGACGCGGGGTCGCCGTCCACGCACGCGACCAGCGCGTCGTCGACGGGACCGCGGGCGGTCGTGGGGGGTGGCACCCCGACAGTCTGCCGTACCGGGCAGGCCGATTCGATCGCCATCGGCTCCTCGCGTGTCCGTCCCGGACCCTCCGGGACGTGAGGGGTTCGGTGCGGACGGCTCCGCGGATGGGACCGCCCCGTGTGCGGCGCGTCACGGCCCGTCGCTCGTCCCGCCTTCCCGCACCAAGAGCGAGCGTCCCTGCCGGTCAGGAGTCCGCAAGTGAATCCTGACCGGCAGGGACGCTCGTCGTCCGACGCGTCGCCGTCAGGCCTCGCGCCGCTGCCGCACCGCCCCGGCGAGGGTGCCGAGCAGCTCGGCCGTGGTGTCCCAGTCGAGGCACTTGTCGGTGACGGACTGGCCGTAGACGAGGCCGTCGAGCGGCCCCGGCTTCTGGGCGCCCGCCACGAGGAAGCTCTCCATCATCAGGCCGGTGACGTCCCGCTCGCCGTCGGCGACGCGCGCCGCGAGCTCCCGCACCACCTCGGCCTGGCGCACGTGGTCCTTGCCGGAGTTGCCGTGCGACGCGTCCACCACGACGCCCGCCTCCACGGCCCCGCCGAGGCCGGACGTGCGCGCCACCGCCAGCGCGTCCGCGACATCCTTCTCGGAGTAGTTCGGGCCACCGCGCCCGCCGCGCAGGATGACGTGGCAGTCCGGGTTGCCGGTCGTCTCGACCGCGGCCGCACGCCCCTGCGCGTCCGCCCCGAAGAAGGTGTGCTCGCTCGCCGCCGTGATGCACCCGTCGACGGCGATCTGCACGTCCCCGTCGGTCGCGTTCTTGAAGCCGACCGGCATCGACAGGCCGGACGCGAGCTGCCGGTGCACCTGCGACTCCGCGTTGCGCGCGCCGATCGCGCCCCAGGTCACGGCGTCGGCGATGTACTGCGGGCTCGTGGGCTCGAGGAACTCGCACGCGGCTGGCACGCCCGCGTCGAGCACGCCCAGCAGCACCTCGCGCGCCAGGTGCAGCCCGTGGTGCACGTCGTGGGAGCCGTCCAGGTGCGGGTCGTTGATGAGGCCCTTCCAGCCCACCGTGGTGCGCGGCTTCTCGAAGTACACCCGCATCACGACGACCAGGTCGTCCGACAGCTCGCGCGCCACCGGCGCCAGACGTCGGGCGTAGTCCAGCGCGGCGGCCGGGTCGTGCACGGAGCACGGACCGACGATGACGAGCAGGCGGTCGTCCTCGCCACGCAGGACGTCGCGCACCTCGCGGCGGGACGTCGTGACGAGGTCGCTGCGCGGGGTGCCGAGCGGCAGCTCCGCCCGCATGGCGCCCGGCGCGGGCAGCGGGTCGAGCGCGCGGACCCGCAGGTCGGAGGTCTCTGCCATCAGGTCAGTATGCGGCCGGCCGGTATCGGACGGCGCGAGTTCAGACGGCGCGGTGCGGGCGGTGGTGGCGGGCGTGGTGCCGGTGGCGGTGCTCAACGCGGGGCTCCTGGGGGGTGTCGGCGGCGGGGCGGTCGGGGTGGGGCTCGGCGTCGTCGTCGTGACGTCTCGAACCGTGGTCCATGCCCGACCGGAGCGGCCCGTCTGACGACGAAGGGCCCGGACGCACGATGCGTCCCAGGCCCTGTGCTGGCTCCGGTGAAGTGGTGTCGGTCAGGCGTCAGCCCGCCGAGCCCCTACCGGAGCCGGCGTAAAGCGCCAATACCAACGGATGTCCACGGCGACGACGGTACGTCGCCCTCCCCGCACCCGTCCAGTCGCGTCCACCATCCGGTCCGGCGGCCCGGCCCGGCAGCACCGGGCAGACCCTCGTAGGGTCGACGCATGCCGGTGCCCGAGTTCGTCTCCGCCCTGCGCTCCCACGTCGGCCACGACCTGCTGTGGCTGCCGGGCGTGTCCGCCGTCGTGCTCGACGACGACGGTCGGCTGCTGCTCGGCCGCCGCGCCGACAACGGCCTGTGGGCGGTGGTGTCCGGGATCCTCGAGCCGGGCGAGGACCCGGCCGTCGGGCTGGCCCGCGAGGTGCTCGAGGAGACGGGCGTCGACGTCGTGGTCGACGCGCTCGTGGCGGTCACCGTCACCCCGCCGGTCGAGTACCCGAACGGCGATCGCTCGCAGTACCTCGACCTGTGCTTCCTGTGCCGGGCGGCGAGTCCCGCCGCGGCCGCGCGGGCGCACGTCGCCGACGACGAGTCCACCGACGTCGCGTGGTTCGCGCCCGACGACGTCCCCGCGGACCTCGCCCCCTCGTCCGCCGAACGCGTCGGCCACGCCCTCGGCTGGCTCGCTACCGGCTCCGGAGCCCCCTACTTCGTGCGCTGACCACCCGCCCGAGAGGAGCGCGACCCGTGCCGACGCCCGCCACGCCGTCCACCCCCGAGGACCTGTTCGCGCACTCCCCCACGGGCCTGACGATCTGCCGGGCGTTCGCGACGCTCGTCGCGGAGGTGACCGGCGACGACGTCACGACGCGCACCACGAAGACGCAGGTCGCGTTCCGGCGCCGCCGCGGCTTCGCGTTCGTCTGGCCGCCGTGGGTGGGGGTGCGCGACCACGTCGACGCGCCCGCCGTCGTCTCCTTCGTCCTCGCCCGCGAGGACCGCTCACCGCGGATCGAGCAGGTGGCACACGCGACGTCGACGGCGTGGACGCACCACGTCGAGGTCCGCGACCCGGCCGAGCTGGACGACGAGGTCGCCGCCTGGGTGCGCGAGGCGTACGACGCCGCGGGCTGACTCCGTTCCCCCTGGTCGGCGAGACGTTCTCTGTTCGTCTCGCGGGTGAAACCTGGAAGTGGTTATGTGTGCCCCGCCACAGTTTGCCGAGCGCACCGACGCGCCACGGCACGACGGTGCCCGGCCACCGCGACCGGGTCGCTCCGACACCCCTGGAGGAAAAACCGTGAGAGCACGCACCACGAGCGCGTTCGGCGCAGCGGGAGCCCTGCTGGCCGCCGCCGTCCTCGCCCCCGGCCTCGCCGCGTCGGCGTCCTCGGCGCCCGCGGCGGACGCCCCACCGAACGACCCCGCGGCACACGTCAAGGAGGACGACCGTCCCGACCCGCTGGCCGAGAAGCGCACCGCGCTCAAGCAGGAGGCCGTCGACCGCGTCGCCATGGGTGACGCCACCGTGCAGACGCGGGGCAAGGGCGCCCACACGTCGAAGTCGGTGAAGGTCGGCAAGAACCAGTGGGTCGAGTACGAGACCGAGCAGACGGCGCAGCTGCTGACCTTCCTGGTCGACTTCGGCGACCAGGCCGACCCGCGCTTCCCCGACGCGCCGCAGTCCGGGCCGCAGCACAACGAGATCCCGGAGCCCACGCGCAGCGACAACTCCACCTACTGGGAGGACGACTTCTCCCAGGAGCACTACAAGGAGATGTTCTTCACCGGGCTGGAGGACCAGGACGGCGAGTCGTTCGCCGGCGTCTACGACGAGATGTCCTCCGGCCGGTTCGACCTGCAGGGCGACGTGTCCGACTGGGTGACCGTGCCGTACAACTCCGCGTCGTACGGGGAGACCGAGTCGAACAAGGACATGACGCGCTTCGTGCAGGACTCGGCCGACGCCTGGTACGCCGATCAGGTCGCGCAGGGCAAGACGGCCGAGGAGATCGACGAGTACCTGCAGTCGTTCGACGTCTGGGACCGTTACGACATCGACGGCGACGGGATCTTCGACGAGCCCGACGGCTACATCGACCACTTCCAGGCGATCCACGCGGGCGAGGGCGAGGAGGCCGGTGCACCCACGTCGGCCATCTGGTCGCACCGGTGGGCGGTCAACCCGCTGGGCACCGACGGCCCGGCCGCGTTCCCGAAGGTCGGCGGCATCAAGATCGGCGACTCCGACCTCTGGATCCGTGACTACACGACGGAGCCGGAGAACGGCGGGCTCGGCGTCTTCGCGCACGAGTTCGGCCACGACCTCGGCCTGCCCGACTACTACGACACCGAGGGCGGCGAGAACGGCACCGCCTTCTGGACCCTCATGAGCTCCGGCTCGTGGCTCGGCCACGGCGACGGCACCATCGGCACCACGCCGAACCACATGGGCGCCACGGAGAAGATGTTCCTGGGCTGGCTCGACTACGCCACCGTCGACCAGGGCGAGCGCGCCACGGTCAAGCTCGGCCCGTCGTACCACGCCACGACGAACTCGCAGGCCGTCGTCGTGAACCTGCCGGACGGCGTCAAGGACGTCGACCTCGGCGTCGACCCCTACGACGGGGAGTTCGCCTACTCGGGCACCGGCAGCAACGCGAACTACACGCTCACGTCGCCGTCGTTCACCGTGCCCGACGGCGCCTCGCTCACGGCCAAGGTGCAGTACGAGATCGAGCCCGGCTACGACCACGCCTTCGCGGACGTCTCGACCGACGGCGGCGACACCTGGGAACCGCTGGCGACGAACCTCTCCGACGAGGACGCGAACGGCGGCATCTCGGGCGACTCCGGCAAGAAGTGGGTGGATCTCACCGCCGACCTCGCCGACCACGCCGGCCAGGACGCCCAGGTCCGGTTCCGCTACCAGAGCGACGGCGGCCTGAACCTCACGGGCTTCATGGTCGACGACGTCGCCGTCGGCGACGCGCTGACCGAGGACTTCTCCGACGGGTTCGGGGACTGGACGAACGACGGCTTCCACGTCATCGGGGCGGACGGCACGTACGAGGTCGAGTACTCGCACTACTACGTGGCGGAGAACCGGCAGTACACCGGTTACGACACGACCCTGCAGACCGGGCCGTACAACTTCGGCTGGACGCTCTCGAAGCCGAACACCGTGGAGCACTTCCCGTACCAGGACGGCCTGCTGGTCTGGTACGCGAACAGCTTCTACGGCGACAACAACACGTCGCAGCACCCGGGCGGCGGGCAGGCCCTGCCGGTCGACGCGAACCCGCAGGCGCTGCGGTGGTCGGACGGCGCGCTCGCCCGCAACCGCATCCAGTCGTTCGACGCGACGTTCGGCCTCGGCAAGTCCGACGCGTTCACCCTGCACCGGGAGACCGCGGCGGGCATGACGACGCTGCGGACGTGGAAGGAGAAGGCGGAGAGCGTCTTCAACGACAAGGACCCGTACGCGTACTACGACGAGTCCAACCCGGGCGGCTCGGTCATCGTCGGCGGCACGGGCACGAAGATCGCCGTGAAGTCGGTGAACTCGAAGAACGGCGTGATGACGGTGGACGTCACCACGCCGCGCAAGAAGGGCTGACCGCGAGATAGAGAGGGCAGACCCGCGAGATAGAGAGGCCCGGACGAGACCGCAGGGATGCGGTCTCG
>NZ_JBHJVM010000023.1:0-64822 GCF_042264825.1 Isoptericola sp. NPDC056134 | reverse complement strand
CCCTGCGCCAGCTGCGAGTCGGCGTCGGACAGCGTCTGCGCCGCCTGCTCCAGGAACGACGCCATGCCCTCGAGGCCCTCGATGGCCTGCGTGGTACCCGTCGTGAACTCCTCGTACGACGTCTGGAACGCGCCCGAGGCCTGGTCGGTCACGAAGCCCGACGACACCAGGTTGTTCACCTGCGTCTGCAGGTTGTGCAGGATGTCGGTCATCTGCTGCTGACCGTTGCGCAGCTGACCCGCCTGCGACCGCAGCTCGTCGTAGGTGACGTTCATGTTCGCCATGAAAAGCTCCTCAGCTCATCGGTGGTTCGGCCGGCCCCCTAGCGGCCGATCCGTCGTCCGCTGACGACCCTAGCGGGCGCTCCGAGCACCCGTCGATGGGGACTCCTCCCCATGACGGGCGCCCGGTGCTCGACCGGGTCACCACCGTCGCCAGGCCGGCACCGGGGGCACCACCCGCCGGAGCACGAGCGCCGGGCGGCGCGCTCCGACGCCGAACCGCGTAGGGTGCGGTCGTCGTCGCCCACGACGACCACCGCCGGCGCCACGAGGAGAAGCACTCATGCCCACGCCACCGAACGGGTCGAACCCGGTGCGCAGGAAGAAGATCGAGACCCCGGTCCTCATCGCGACGCTCGTCTGCGTGATCCTCGCGGTGGTGGGGGCCTTCGCCGGGTTCGAGGTTCTCGGCGAGCTGGGCGCCGTCCCGGTGCTCGTCGTGCTCATCGTGGTGGTCTTCGTGGTCGGCGCCGTCCTGACGGTGCGGCGGGCCGGCGCCCTCCGCGCGGCGTCCACCGGCGGCACGAAGGACTGAGACCGCGCGGTCAGCGCCCGGGCGACCGGCGCTGCCGCGCCTCGCGGCGCGCGGTCAGCTCGGCGAGCCGCGCCCTGCGCTCGCCGGCGCTCAGCTCGGCGACCGAGCCCTTCGTGGTGGACGGCGCCGCGGTGCCGTCGAACCGGCGCCGCCAGGCACGACGCCCCAGCACCACGCTCCACAGGACGAGGGCCGCCGCCGCGACGAGCAGGACCGCCCGAGCCGGAGCCGGGACGTCCCGGGCCAACCCCACGAGCGCGAGCAACCAGCCTGCTCCTGCCGGCAGCATCGCCAGGAACATCCGTCCGTCGGGCAGCCAGCCCGACACGTAGAACCGCATGAGGAAACGCGTGAGCGCCGTCTCGCGCACCGGCTGGAGCGACAGCGCGACCCCGCCCACGGTCGGCAGCCCGATCGTCCTGCCCCGCCCGACGCGGGTGGTGCGGGACAGCCGCTCGTCGGTGTACCCCGGCATCAGGGACCGGCCGACGTAGACGAAGGACAGCGCCGCCAGCGGCCAGCTCGCCGACGGCAGGTACCACAGCACTCCCGGTCCCCAGAGCACCACCAGCAGCGGGACGACCAGGCAGAAGGCCACCATCTCGGACGGCTGCTCGACGAGGCCGGCCCAGATGCCACCCACCTCCATCGTCCCGTCGACGGCGACGTAGACGAGGATGCCCGGGCCGAGCCCCAGGATCACGAGGGCGAGCACCGTCCACACGAGGCCGACGAGGAGATATCCGAGCGGACGCAGCATGCGCGCCGCCGTCCCCGGCGGGCGGGGGGCCGTGGCGGCCTCGTCGGGGGCGGAGGTCAACTCGCGGCCCGCTCCGACGGTCCGGGACGGGCCGCGCCGTCGCGCGCGTCGTCCGACGGCCCCGCCTCCTGACCGTCGTGGTCCGGGTCCATGAAGGTCACCGAGTCGAGGATCTCGTCGAAGAGCGTCGCGAACGGCTCCGCCGACGGGATGCCCGGCACGTTGACGCGCGCGAGCAGAAGCTTCGAACCGTCCGGATACGGGATGTGGTACTCGAGGCGCATCGTCAGGACGGTGTCGCCCTCGCCGGTCTTCCCCTGGGTCATCTCCACCACGCGGGCCACCGGCCCGTTGCGCTGCGGCTCCACCTCGCCGGTCGGGTACCCGTCGCGCAGCGCCTGCGCCACGTCGCCCGCGGCCAGAGCCTCGGCCGACGCCGCCGGCCACTCCTCGTCGAGGGCCAGGATCACCGCGGGGAACGGCACCCCCGGCAACAGCTCGAGGGACATCAGGTACGTGTGCACCCCCGCCGCCATCGCCGCGCGGACGTTCCCGACGACCTCCTGGGTGGCCTCGCGGCGCGCCCGTGCGAGCCGGTCGGCCTTGCCGACCTGTCGCCGGACGAGGCGCCGCACGTGCTCGACGGCGGTCTCCTCGTCCTCCAGCGGGATGCTGGCCCACGTCCCCGGGAGCACGATCCGCATCCGCCCCTCGCGGAACCTCACGTTGCGGGTCATGCCGCCTCCAGCTCCACCGTCAGGCCGGCGAGGAGGTCGATGACCTCCTGCGCCATGTCGTCGAACACCGAGACCCCGTTCGCGATCACCGTCACCTCGAGCATGTCCGGGCTGCCGGGCGGGAACACACCCAGCGCGACGCGCTCCTCCAGGTGCGCGACGCCGTCGCCGAGGTCGGGGTCGAGGTGGCCGACCATGAGGTGGACTCCCCGCACGTCCCCCGCCGGGACGGTCCCGTCGATCGCCTGGGCGTACACGGACGACGGATCGTCCGACTCCGCGACCAGACGTTCGAGGTCCGCCGCGAACGCGTCGGCGGAGAGCCCTGCCTGCGCCACCACCGTCAGCATCGCATCGACGTCGCCGAGCGCCGGCCGGCGGACCAGGAAGGCCACCGCGAGCGCCGCGATCCCGCTGTCGGACGCCGACCGTGCCACGTCGGCGATCCGGTCCGCGAGGGACTCGACAGGATCGACCACGGGCGTCTCCGCACCGTCGAGGTGGGGCACGGCATCGTCGGCCCGGGCCTCGGCCTCCGCCGCGCCCGGCGGCACGAGCCCGACGGCGATCTCCCGGGCCCAGGCGTCGACGTCGCCGAGCCCGTCGGGCACGAGCACCCATCCCTCGTCCAGGCTCAGCTCGTAACCGGCCACCCTGCGTGTCACGTCGTCGGTCTCCTTGGTTGAGGCTGCGGGCCGCGCCCATCCTAGGCGCGGCCCCCGCGGGCCGGCACGAGGCCGGCCACACCCGTCGATTACCCTCCGGCCAGGCTCAGGCCGCCGCCGATGATGTTGCCGTAGGGGCCGCCCATGCCGGACGTGCCGAGGCTGACTCCCGGGGAGGCCGCCTGGCCGTAGTCGCCGACGCCCATCTCGCCCGCGAACGCGACGCCGTTCCGGATCCCGTTGAAGGCCGTCACGCTGTACCCGCCGATGGTGGCGATCGACGAGGTCACCGAGCTGACGTTGTCGAAGTGGATGGTCCCGATGCTGCCGGGGAGCCGGCTGTCGATCCTGCCCATGACGCCCATCATGTCGGTCACGTCGTCGTTGCCGAAGAGCGTGCGCAGCCCCGAGCCCGTGAACGGGTTCGGGAACATCTTCTTCAGCCCCGTCCCGATGTTCCCGCCGCGGAACAGCCCGGCGATCTGCTTGTCGCCCGCCGACCGGATGAACGGCGACTTGAGGACCTCCGTGACCCGCTGGCCGTTGGTCTGCGCGAAGATCTTGCGGGTGCTCTTGAGGGTGGCCGCGCCGAAGACGTTCTTCGCGTTCTGCGGCGACATGCGCGACGCGGTCTGGACGACCATGCGCGCCTTGGCGTACTTCGCGACGACGCTGATCGCCTTGCCGCCGAAGAGGGTGAGCGCCGCCATGCCGGCCGCGCCGAGCACGCCCCACCAGGAGCCCTTGCCCCGGGCGGCCTTGAACACCGCGTCCACGACGGCGAGGATCGCGCCGACCGCCGCGAGCACCAGGAGGACCTGGCCCAGGATCGGCACCCAGGAGAGGAAGATCGCCAGGATCCCCGCGATGTCGCAGATGACCTTGACGACCTTGTAGATGCTGTCCCAGACCTCGCCGGCCTTGTCCCAGAAGCCGTCCTCGAGCCCGTGGACCTTGTCGCCCGTCACGACCTCGTCGATCTTGTTCTTCGCCGTGGTCGCGGCGGAGTCCTTGTCGCCCTTCGCGTCGTTCCAGCGGCCCTGCCAGTAGCTCAGGCTCGACTCGAGGGTCGTCACGCGGGAGTTGGCCGACGACAGGGCGCTGTTGGCGCTGTCGGCGTCGCCCTGGGGCGCGTCGTTCGGCAGGTCGTCGACGTCGTTCTGCGCGTTGTTCGCCGTCGCGCGCGCGGCGGCGAGGTCGTCCTCGAGGGACGCGATCTGGGCCGCCGCGGTCTCCGACTCGGAGATCGCCGTGTCCAGGGCCGACGCGTACGCGACGAGAGCGTCCCCGGTGAACCGGTACCGCTCCGTCGCCTTGGAGATGTCCTCCTTGACGTCGGACGCCAGGGTCTTCGTCTCGTCCATCGACTGCGCGGTGGTGCTCGCGTCGTCGACGATGGCGTCGAGAGTCGCCGTGGCGCGCCCGATCGCGTCGGCGATGTCCTGGTACCGCTTGCCCTTGCTGCGCACGAGGTCGGCGTCCCCGTCGAGCTTCTGCCACTGCGTGTCACCCATGACGATGTCTCCCCCTACTTCGCCTTCTCGGCGGCGTCTTCGAGCGCCTTGGCGAGCTCGGTGTCGATCTCGGTGAACGTGTCGGCGATCTGCTGGACGATGCCCTGGAGCTTGACCACGTTCTCGGTCATCTCCTCGCGCTTGATGCGCCACTTGTCCGCGAAGTCGTTGACCTTGCCGCCCAGGTCGTCGTGGCCGGTCGCGGCCGCGGCGTCTTCCGCGTGGTCGTCGGCGCCCTCGAACTCGTTCTTGATCGTCTTCAGGTCCTTGGCAAGAGTGCGCAACTCTTCCATGTCGATGGACAGGTCGTACCCGGCCACAGCTCCCCCTCGTCGTCACGCAGCTCGTCGTCTCGCCGCCGGGCAGCACCGTAGCCGAGGGCGACGGCGCCGGTCGATGGGGAGTCCTCCCCATCGACCGGCGTCCACCCCGACCGCCCGGCTCAGTCCTCCAGCACCAGCGGCAGCTGCACCCGCGTCTGCTTGCCCCGCGCGATCCATGCGCCGCGACCGACGGGGAACTCCCCCTTGCCGCTGCGGGGCAGCGACGTCTTGAGGATGGTGTCGCCGTCGAGGTTCTCGGGCTGCAGGATGAGGCCCCGCCGTCCGTTCTTCACCTCGCCGAGCAGCGGCCAGGTCGCCGACCAGCCCGCGGTCTCGGCCTCCGCGACGAGCAGGTGGTCGCTGTTGCGGATCGCCTTCGTGAGGTCCTGGATCGGCTTGTCCGCGGGCGACTGCAGGTACTCGTTGATGCCCTCGACCAGGACCACGATGCCAGGGTCCACGTCCTCGTCCTGGACGGCGGCGAGCAGGTCCGTCGCGAGCGCCTTGACCTTCTCCACCCCGGTCGCCACCTCGGTCCAGGGCAGCTTGTCGGCGATCGCGGAACGCCCCTGCGCGAACAGGTACATCCGCGCGTCGGGGTTGGCGCGCAGCACCGCCCGGGCGATCGCGACGAGCGCGTTGCTGCGCCCCGACCCGGGCGGGCCCGCCACGACCATCGTGCCCGTCGGGTCGAAGGGCACCGCGCTCAGGGTGATGCCGTCCAGGCCGAGCACGGGCAGTCCGTCGACGTGCGTCGGGAGCTCGCCGGCCCCGTACTCGGTGGGCAGCACCTGCACCGCCGGCGCCGGGCGTACCCCGGCCTGCACCATCGACTGGCCGAGCTTCTCGGTCGCGGCTGCCTGCGCCGACACGGAGGTGGTGCCGCCGATGACGGCGACCTGCACCTCGAGGCCGTCGAGGATGGCCCGTCCGTTCGGCGAGTCCGCCGTGATGATGTCGCGGGGCGCGTTGAACGCCAGGTACCCGTCGTCGGTCATCCGCAGCAGAAGGTTGCGCTGCACCATCGAGCGCACGTACGTCGGCACGGCGCCCGACCGGTCGGCGGTGAAGACGACGTGCATGCCGAGCGCGCGGCCGTCGTTGAGGATGTCGCGGAAGACGTCGAACCACTCGGCGCGGCCCGCGCCCACCTCGAAGTCGTCGCGGAAGCCGGGGAACCCGTCCACCAGCAGCAGGATGCGCGGCACGTCGGCGCGACCGGTGATCTGGCGGTACTCGGTGACGCTCGACGCCGAGACGGCGGCGAACGCCTCCCCGCGGCGCAGCAGCTCGTCGCGCAGCATCCGCATGAGCGCCACGACGCGCTCGACGTCGTCTCCGCGCGCGATGGTGCCCACGTGCGGCAGCGCCGAGAGCATCCGCAGCGCACCGGCGGCGAAGTCCAGGCCGTACACGTGCACGGGGCCGCCGCGCGGCGTGATGCCGGCGGCCGCGGCGAGCGTGCGCAGCGCGGTGCTCTTGCCGGCGCCGCCGGTGCCGTACACGCCCAGGTGGCCGTCGGTGTCGGGGTTGAAGTACAGCGGGCGCTGCGCCTGCTGCTCGGGGATGTCGGCGACGCCGAGCAGGAGCTCGGTGTCCGTGCGCTGGTGCAGGCGCGTGAGGTCGTAGGCGTCGGCCATGGAGTCGAGCCACGGGCGGCGCGGCGTGGGCAGGCGCCCGGCCTGGAACGCCTCGGTGACCCGGGCCACGAGCCGCTGCTGGTCGTTGGGCCCGAGGTCCACGTCCTCGTCGGCGGAGGCCGACGGGTCGACCGGCTCCTCCCACTTCTCCTCACGGCCGAAGTGCAGCCCGGCGACCTCGATCGCCGTGTTCTCGGGGGCGCGGGTGCTCCAGGCGCCCGCGTACCCGGACTGGAAGGCCTGCAGCCGGCCCGGGCCCGTCTTGACCACGCCGCGCCCGGGGATCGCGGGGTCGATGTGCGCGGCGTCCTTGATGTCGACGACGTCGCTGGAGTCCGACTCGTCCGCCATGCGCAGCGCGACACGCAGGTTCGTGTTGGCGCGCAGGTTGTCCTTGATGACGCCCGCCGGGCGCTGCGTCGCCAGGATGAGGTGGATGCCGAGCGACCGGCCACGCTGCGCGACGTCGACGACGCCGTCGACGAACTCGGGCACGTCGCCCACCAGCGCCGCGAACTCGTCGATGACGATGACGAGCGCCGGCGGCGTCTCCGGGTCCCCGCGCTTCTCCAGCTCCAGCAGGTCCTTGGCCTTCTTGCGGTTGAACAGGTGCTCACGGTGGTGCAGCTCTGCACGCAGCGACGTGAGCGCGCGCAGCACCAGGTGCTGCGAGAGGTCGGTGACCAGGCCCACGCAGTGCGGCAGCTGCACGCAGTCCGCGAACGCGGAGCCGCCCTTGTAGTCGACGAACAGGAAGGTGACGCGGTCCGGGCTGTACTCGGCCGCCATCGCGAGCACCCATGCCTGCAGGAACTCCGACTTGCCGGCTCCCGTGGTGCCGCCCACCAGGGCGTGCGGGCCCTGGCTGCGCAGGTCGAGGTGCTGGGCGTCGAGGCCGGCCGAGCCGACGATGGCCCGCAGGGACCCGGCGCGCTTGCGAGGCACCGCCTGCGTGCGGTCGTAGACCGACAGGTTCTGGCGCCAGCGCTCCAGCACGGCGCGCGGGTCCTCGAACAGCTCGTGCCCGAGCAGCGCCGGCATCGTCACCGAGCGCGGCAGGTCGGACGAGTCGGCGACGATCGCGCCGGCGTCGAAGACGGGGGCGAGCCGCCGCCCGTAGTCGAGCGCCGCGGTCGCGTCGATCTCCTCGAGCTCGACGTCGTCGACCCAGCGCCCCAGCCGCACCATGCCGACGCGCGGCCCGTGCTCGCCGAGGTCCACGAAGGTGCGGCACGCCGCCGGGAGGTACGCGGTGTCGGCGGAGATCCACAGCAGGTACACGCCCGCGTCGGGACCCTGCTCGGCGAGCTGCACCAGGCGGGCCCGCTCCACGTCGATGTCGTCCGAGACGACGACCACCACCGCGGGCACCGCGGACTTCGTGCCGGCCTCCGCCTTCTTGCCCCCGACGTCGCTGCCCCGCTCCAGGGCGGCGTCGTCCTCGTCGATCGCGCCGCGCCGCTGGGCGCCGCCGCGCGCGGCCCGCAGACGCGTGGTGACGAGCTCCTCGAGCTCGGCCACGAGCCGAGCGGCGCCGCTCGCCGAGTCGGCCAGGTGGTGGCCCTCGATCGGGCTCTGGGGCGACGAGGTGTGCGGGATCCACGTGAGCCACTGCAGGGACCTGGTCCACACCGGGCTCACCATGCCCGTCACGACCAGCTCGGACGGCGAGTGCAGGCCGGTGAGCTGCAGCAGCGTGGCGTTGAGGCTGCCCGCCACCTTGGCGGGCGGCCCGGCGAAGCCGATGGCACCCGCGTCGTACAGGTTCTCCACCACGGGGACGCCCGAGACGGTCGAGTACTTGTCGACGACGGCGTCCAGGCGCTCCTGGTACTCCTTGATCATCGCGCCCTTGGCCGTGTCCTTCACGGTGTTGCGCGACGGCATCGTGCCGATCCCGAACCGGACGTTGAGGAAGCTCCAGTGCTCGGGGCGGCGCGTCCAGAGCATCGGCCCGTGCCGCATCGCCTCCGCGAAGACGTGCGGGGTCGCCGGCGCCTCGCGCAGCCGCACGGACCGCTCCGTCTCCTCCTCGCCCCCGAGGGCGTCGCGCAGCGCGTCCAGGCGCTCCTCGAAGCGCGCGATGTCGCGCTCCTTGCGCTTCTTCGTCTGCTTGTTCCGGGTGAGGTAGTTGCCCGCCAGCATGATCGGCGACAGCGCGATGAACACGAGCGACATCAGGCCGCGGCCCATCGCGAGCATGAACCCGCCCATGAGCACCGGGGCCAGCATCGCCAGCAGCGGGAACGGCTGCGGCTCGGTCTCGGCGGGCACCTCGGGCGCGTCGAACTCCTCGCCCTTGTACCGCGCCTCGACGCGCGGCGAGCGCGTGAACGGCACGGGCCCCGCCTTGGGCGCCACGCCCGTCAGGGTCTGCGGCTTGCGCCGCTCGATCGTCATCACGGTGTCGCCGACGGTGACGCGCTGGCTGCCCTCGACGCGCAGGCGCTGCACGTGGTCGCCGTCCACGAGCAGGCCGTTGGCCGAGCCCAGGTCGACGACGTCGACGACGTCCGAGACGTCGAGGCGCAGGTGCTGCTTCGACACGAGCGGGTCGCTCAGCACGACGTCGCAGCCCGGCGCACGCCCGAGCGTCCAGCTGCCCTCGGGCAGGTCGATCACGCTGCCGTCCGCGAACCGGAGGGTGGCGCGCACGTCCCGGGAGGGCTGGTAGTCGAAGCCCGGGCGGTCGAGCTCGACGATGGCCACGTCCGCGCCCGAGCCGATCCACGCCTCGCCGAGCGCGGCGTCGGCCGGCAGCCGCGTGGGCCTGTCCTGGCCGGGCAGCCGGGCCTCGATCGTCCGCCGGCCGGCGCCGACCGTGCCCGTCCCGCGCGGGTCCACGCGGGCCAGGGTGGACGCCACCTCGCCGATGGTCGCCCCCGCGTCCGCGGTGATGACGACGTCGTCGTGCGTGGTGTCGGGGCGCCGGAGCGTCACCTTGACGCGCATCGCTCTCCTCGGTTCGTTCCGTCGGTGTCTCGGGTGGGCGCGGCCGGCCGGGCCGTGCCACGGGGTCTGCTACGGGCGGCGCCAGCGCGAGATCGCGCCCACGACGGCGGTGACGGCCGCTCCGGCCAGCGCGCTCAGACCGATGATGCGCCAGTTGGCGGCGTCGGTGAGCTCGCGGCCGATCGCCCGCCAGTAGTCGAGGGGGTCGCCGGTGCCGACGCCGTCACGGAGCACGCCGGCGGCCATGAGGATCACGAACGCGATCGCCGCGGCGGCGACGGCGACCACGACGACCATCTGCCAGAGCTCCGGACGGTTGCGGCGGCTCATTCCCCGTCCTTCCCGTCGACGTCGGTCAGGTCGAGCAGCGGCAGGTCGTCGGCGGTGACGAGCCGCGACGCGACGGCGTACTCCACCAGCCGCGCGCGCCGGTTCGTGGCGAGCCCGCCGGAGCCGCCGCGCAGCCCCTTCACGCCCACCCGGTCGAGCTTCTCGCACACGTTGTCGAGCTTGCGGTTGAAGCGCGTCGTCGTCCAGCCGAGGCGCGCCGCCGCCTCCGCGGACGACGGGATCTCGGACAGCCCCGTGCCGTCGCGGCGCAGCATCGGCTCGCACAGGGCGACCACGAGCTGTCGCTGGCTCACCGTGAACGGGATCATCCCGATCGTGGTGGCCCCGCCCTCGGGCTCCTCGGAGTGGATCTCCGCGTACGGCGACGGGCTGAGGCGGGCGAGCAGCTCGTACGTGGTCGGGCCCGCGGTGAAGACGATCGACGTCGACGGGAAGACGATCGGCAGCGACGTGCCCGGCGAGAGCCACGACTGCACGCCGCCGGCCGCGTCGCACACGGTCGCGGACAGCCGCGCGCCGGCGTTGACCAGCCACCACAGCCCCGAGACGTGCGTGAGCTGCAGGAACCGCCGGTGCAGGTAGGGGTTGTCGTCGAGGGCGAGGTCGCCCTCCCGCCCGATCTCGAAGACCCCCTCCGGGTCGGGTCGGAACCACTCCCCCGCGAACTCCACCGCCAGGTCGCTCATCCCACGCACACTCCCTGCGGCTCGATGGAGAAGGCCCCCTGGCGCACGATGACGACCTCGACGCAGGTCTCCCCGGAGTCCGCCTTGTCGACCGTGACGGTGGTCTCCTTCACCTGCTGGTAGTGCGCCTCCTCCAGCGCCTTCGGCTCGCGCCAGCCGTACGTGTCCCCGTCGACCGGGTCGGGGTTGGTCCACGTGAAGACGACCTTGCCTCCCGAGACCTTGCCCTCCAGCTCGGTCACCGCGGGCACGAGCCCGCCCAGGTTGTCCGCCGGAGGCGCGGGGTCGTCGCCCGCCCCCGTCGCGACGGCCGTCGGGTCGTCGCCCGGGTCCTGCGCCCCGTCGGGCCAGAGCACCACGGCGAGCGTGACCACGAGGGCGGCGACCACGGCCACCAGCCCGACGACGAGGCCCGTCGTGGCCCGCCCACGACGCGGGGCCTCGGGCGCCTCCCCGGGGGCGGGCGCCGCGACCGGAGAGGCGGGTGACGTCGCCGGCGCGGCAGGGGCCATCGACCGGTGCACGGTGTCGCCGAGGTCGTCGGCCAGCACGCCCTGCGCCGTGCCCGTCGTCGGCGCCGGGACCGAGGCGGCCCACGACGGGCGGGAGGCCGCGGCCGGGGCCGCCGTCGCGAGCCCGCCGGCGGCCTGCGCCGGCCCGCGCGGGTCCACCGAGACGACCTCGCGCAGACGGGTGCCCACCTCGTCCTCGTCGGCCGGTTCGGGTGCGCCGCCGTCGTCGTCGCGCACCTGGCCGCGGTCGTCCAGGAGGTCGATCGGCGTGACGGCGAACGACAGGTCCGTCTGCACGGCCTGCAGCGCCCGGGCGAACGCCAGGGCCGTCGGGTACCGCGCCTCCGGGTTCTTCGCCATCGCCGTGCCGAGCACGCGCTCGAGCGCCGCCGGCACGTCGTTGCGGCCCGTGGGCTGCAGCGGCGCGGACTCGATCCGCGCCACCAGGTCGGCGCTGGAGTTCGGCCCGCCCGGCACCTCGAACGGCGTGCGCGACGCGAGGAGGGAATACGTCGTGGCCGCGAGGCCCCAGACGTCGGTCGCGACGGACGTGCGCGGCGGCTCGGCGAACGACTCGGGGGGCGACCACGGGATCGACATGCCCTCGGCGAGCCCGGCGTCGTCCAGCGTGGACGAGATGCCGAAGTCCGTCAGCGCCGGGTGCCCGTACTCGGTGACGAGGATGTTGGCGGGCTTGATGTCACGGTGCAGGATGCCCGCGCGGTGCGACGTCTCGACCGCGCCCGCGACCTGGACGGCGATCCGCAGCACGTCCGGCACGCTCAGCCGCTCGCTGCGGTACCGGGCACCCAGGTTGGGCCGCGAGCAGAACTCCATCGCGAGGTACGGGCGCCCGTCCGCGGCCACGTCGGCCTCGTACATCGTCACGATGGACGGGTGCGTGGACAGCGTGGCCATGAGGTCGGCCTCGGCCTCGAACGCCTCGCGCTGGCCCTCGTTCGTCCACTCGTGCAGCAGGACCTTCACGGCCACCCGGCGACGTGGCCGGCGCTGCTGGTAGAGGAAGACGTCGGAGAAGCCGCCCGAGCCGATGATCGAGACGTACTCGAACCCCTCGATCTCCGGCGGCGGTGACGGCGGACGCTTGCGGCTCACTCAGAGGATCCCTTCGAAGGTCAGCGTCACGCCGTCACCCAGGTCGACGACGTCGCGCGAGACGACCAGGACGGGCTCGCCCGGGTGCAGGCGCAGCGGCGGCTGCCCCGACCGGAGGAGGGTGGTGCCGTTGGTCGTGCTCATGTCGCTGACGAGCACGTGCCAGCCCTCCAGCCGCACCTCCACGTGGGAGCGGGAGATGTCCTGCTGCGGGCTCGGGACGGTCACCAGCCGGGGCAGGTCGTCGCCCGTGGCGCGCGGCGACCGGGGGCGGCGGCCGACGACGACCGGGCGGTCCAGCGTGACGCGGGGCCCGCCGGAGACGCCCATGACGCCGAGAGCGGGGCGCGGCACCTGCCGCGCGTCCCCCACGAGCGACTGCCCGCAGGTGGCGCAGTCGTCCCGCTGGGGCGGGTTGGGGTGCCCGGCCGTGCACAGGCGCGCCAGGATCATCGGCCGGCCGGGCTGCGGGCCGGGGGCGAACGAGGGGCCGGGTGGCGCGGCCGCAGGGTCCGGCGCCGGGGCGGCGGCCGGCGTGCCCGCGGCGGCCCGGAGGTCGGCGATGGCCGACGAGAGCACCGTGCTCCCGTCGATCTCCTCGACGTCCTGGACGGGCGCGCCGGAGGGCACCAGGTCGACCGGCGCGGGGGCCGGCGGCGCGGCGTCGGCCGGCGGGTGCGGCGCCGCGGTGCCGGGTCCCTTCGCGTCGTCGTGCTCCTCCGGGGCCACGGTCGCGCCGTCCGGAAGCCCGTCGTCCGCACCCTCGGTGGCGTCAGCCGCGGCGTCGTGCGAAGTACCCGGCGCGGGCTCGGCGGGGTCGGCGCCCGCCTGCCCGGGCCCCTCCTCGTCGTCCTCCTCGCTCGGCGGCCGCACGGCCGCGGCCTCGACCGCGCGGTGCACCGTCGAGCCCCAGAGGTGGTCGTAGCCGGACGTCTCCTCGACCGGCGCGCCCGGCCCGGCCGGGGTCTCGGCCACGTCCGCGCCCGAGACCTGGTCCAGGTCGCCGTCGGCCACGGGTCGCGGCACGTCGTCGGAGGTGACGGCGAGGCCCGGCGCGACGGTCGACTCCGGGGCGATCGTCGCCTCGGAGGCGAACGCCGTGTCGACGGACGGCACCGGGGCGCGGGGCACGACCGGCGCCGGCGCGCTCGGCGCGGCGGCCGCCGGCACCTCGTCCACCTCCGGCGGGCCCGTGTCCTCCCACGGCTCGCGGACCGGGTCCTGGCGGCGGACGGGAGCCGCCGCGAGCGCGTCCTCGGTGAGCCGCAGGCCCACGGACCGCACGAGGACCACACCCGCGTCCAACGGCAGGGCGCGCGCGTCGACGAGATCGTCCGGCTCGGTCACGCCGACCTGCACGGAGAGGTCCACCACGTCGTCGAACGTGCGCTCCGCCCAGGTGGTGACCCCCTCGCCGGACACGTGGTCACGACCGTCGACCCGCGCCACCGTCACCGACGTCGCGCCGCGGCTCGCGACCTGCACCCGTCGGCCGTCCGCCACCGCGATCGCGAACGGCGGCAAGGAGGCCAGGCTCGCCCCGAAGGACCCGGTGAGCACCTCGAGCACCGGCACCACGCCGGCGCGTTCGCCCAGCGTCGTCCACAGCTCGTCGACGAGCTCCGGCGTCACCTTCTCCGGCAGCACGACGACGGCACCGCCGCGCACCACGGCGTAGGCCGGACCGATCACGTAGCGCACGGTCACGTCAGCGCCCCCTTCCACGGCGACCGCCGGGGCACCGTGTCCTCGTCGTCGTCGTGGTCGGGCCGCCCGTCCCGGGGCGCCGTGCGCTCCAGGGCGTCCGTCAGCCCCGTCGCGTCCACCACGATCACGGTGATGTTATCCCGGCCCCCCGCGGCGAGGGCCTCGCCGACCAGCCGCTCCGCGGCCGTCTGCGGGTCGGGCTCGACCATCAGCAGCTCGGCCACCCGCCGGTCGGGCAGCTCGGCCGTCAGGCCGTCGGAGCACACCAGCATCCGGTCGCCCGCGTGGACGGGGAGGAACCAGAAGTCGGGCTCCGGGTCGTCCGGTGCCCCCAGCGCACGCGTCACGACGTGCCGCCGCGGGTGCGTGAGCGCCTGCTCCGCGGTGATCCGCCCGGCGTCGACGAGCTCCTGGACCTCGGAGTGGTCCACGCTCACCTGCTCCAGCGCACCGTCCGCAACCCGGTACGTCCGGGAGTCGCCCACGTTCACCACCAGCCAGTAGGGCTCGCCGCCCTGGTCGGTGAGCGCCACGCCGGACAGCGTCGTGCCGGCGCCGCGGCCGGGTGCCGTATCGATGGCCCGCACGGCGTCGTGGGCGGCGCGCACGCGGCACCGGACCTCGTCGACCCCGACGACGTCCGACCGCCCGAGCGGTGCCAGCGCCTCGACCGCGGCCGCGCTGGCGACCTCGCCGGCCTCGTGCCCGCCCATCCCGTCGGCGACGAAGAACACGGACCCGCGCGCGAGGAAGGAGTCCTCGTTGAGCCTGCGGCGCGCGCCCTGGTGCGTGGCGGCGCCCCAGAGCAGGCCGAGACTGACCGGTGTCGTCATGCGCCGGCGTCCTGCCCCACGACGGTGAGGCGACGCGCACCGGCCTGCACGACCCACCCGGCGGCGACCGTCACCGGCCGCCCGGCGACGAGCTCCTGCACCTGGCCGCCCGGCGCGATGACGGCGCTGCCGTTGGTGCTCCCGAGGTCCGTGACCCGCAGGCCGTCCGGGGTGGGCACGAGCTCGAGGTGCGTCTTCGAGACGGACCGCGTCGGGTCCTCGACGCTCAGCAGGGTGGCGGGCGCACCGCCGTCCTGCTGCGGCTGACGACCGACGAGCGTCCGCGCCGCGACGTGGACCCGGCGCTCCGGGTCGACCTCGACCACGATCCGCGGCGGCATGCTCCCGTCGCCCGCGCTGCGCCGCGAGGACACGCTGAACCGGGTGGCCTCGAGGTCGTCGAGGTCGTCCTGCGGCGCCGGTGCCGGGGCGGGTACCGGCGCCACGACGGGGACCGGCGGAGCGGCCGGGGCTTCGGGGGTCGCCGCGGGCACCGCGCGCTGCTGCTGCGTCGGCGCCGGCTCGGGCGCCGCGGCCTGTGCCGCCGCGGAGGCGCGGTGCACGGTGTGCGCGTCGACACCGGCTGCCTGCGGAGCCTCTGGCTCCCCCGCGGGAGCCGCGGTGCCCGGGACTCCCGTGATGAGGCCGCCCGCGGCGCGCTGTGCGGCCGGGAAGGCCCACGGGTCCTCGGTCGGCGGGCTGCCCTGCGCGGCGCCCTGCGCCGTGCCCGGGGCGATGTCCCCGGGAGCCGACGGCGAAGCAGGCGCGAAGCTGCGCGGCGACACACCGCGCACGTCCCGCACCACGCTCCGGGCGGCCTTGTCCTGCCAGCCCTGGCGGCGCCCGGACGAGTCGAACGTGGGCGACACGAGCACCAGCACCGTGCCCACCAGCGGCAGGACGCCGCACCCCGCGAGCACGAGCCACCGCAGCACCCCGCGACCGGCCCCGACGGGACCGCCGCCGTCGAGCGCGACCGTGCGGATCCCGAGGGCGGAGTTCCCGACCGTACGGCCGGTGCGCCCCTCCCACAGGGCCAGGCCGAACCAGCCGAGCAGGCTCACCGCGCCGCCCACGAGGGAGACCGCGACGTACGCGCTGAGGGCGTCGCGCGCCGCGGCCTCCGACCCCATCGGGGTGGTCGCCGCGACGGCGTCCGCGACCCGCGCGGGCAGGCGCACGGCGAGCGCGGTGACCGTGGAGGCCGCACCCACGAGCAGGGAGAGGGCGAGGAGGTCGAGCACGTACGCACCCGCCCGGCGGCCGACGCCGGCCAGCGGCGGCTCGCCCACGGGGGGCGGTGCCGCGGCCGCGCGGGCCACGTCGTCGGGGGCGCGACGGGTCCGCTCGCGCAGCTCCGGCTCCGTGGTCACCTCCAGGCTGCCGGTCGCCGGGCCGGGCGTCCGGTAGCCCGTCGCCACGGTCGGCGTGCCGCACACGGAGCAGAACGCACCGCGCTGCTCGGGCGCGCCGCACGCGGTGCACGTCGTCGTCATCGATCCTCCTGCCGCGGGCCGCGCCGGGTGCCGTCCTTGCGGCGCCGGGCGCGCGCCATCCTGTCATGCAGCGGGCGCACGGCCGCCCGCCCGAGCCGACCCGCCGCCGCGGGGACCGCCGCGAACCACCGGCGCACGACCTCGCCCACGGGCGGCGCGTCCGCGCCGCGCACGGAGCGCAACGACAGGCGCGCGGCCAGCCGGCGCCGCCACGGCAGGCCGGCGCGCATCGTGCCGACGACGTCGTCCACCTCGGACCAGAACCGCGCCACGTCGTCGTCGGTGGGCGCGCCCGCGCCGAACACGGTCGCGTCCGCCCGGTGGGCGAGCTGCACCGTGCTGGTCGCCGCCGACGGGACCTGGTCGGCCACGATCCGGGCGCCCTCGCGGCGCGTCGCGGCACGGGGCACGCCCGCGCCGAGGTCGGTGGCGGCGTCGACGACCTCGCGCCAGCCGCCGCTCACCCGGTCGGCGAGCACCGGTGCCGACCGGCGCTTCCCGCGACGACGGCGCTTGAACCCGAGGATCAGCAGCAGCGGCAGGGCCAGGATCGCGAGCGGCACGGCCACCGCGACGGCGATCATCGCGACCTGGCGCCAGTCGATCGCCGTCTGGTCGTCGTCCTGGTCCTCCTCCTCGACGTCGCCCGCCTCCGCCTGCGGCGGCTCCTCCGGGGACTCCGGGGTCTCGAGGACCGGCGGCTTCGGCACCTGCTTGGAGCGCGGCAGGGGCTCCACCTTGTTGTCCTCGTCGGGGACGACGTCGAACGGCACCCAGCCGTAGCCCTCGAACGGGACCTCGACCCAGGCGTGCACGTCGCCGCCCGTCACGGTGTACGGCTCGCCGGCCTCCACCGCGTCCTTCTCGGGGTAGAAGCCCATCACGACCCGCGCCGGGACGCCGGCCTGCTGCGCCATGAGGGCGAGCGCGACCGCGAACTGCTCGTCGTCGCCCACCATCTCGTCCTGCGCCAGCAGCGTGTCGATGCGCGCCGCGGAGTGGCCGGGGCGGGACGGCGGCTGGTTCTCGAGGCCGCTCGAGTAGACGCCGGTCGCCACGAGCGTGTCGCGGATGTTGACGAACTTCTCGAACGGCTCGGTGGCGTCGGCGGCGAACTGCGCGGACTTCCCCGGAACCTCGTCGGCCACGTCCTCCGGCCTCGGGAGGTCCACGTCCTGGATCGGCACGGTGGCCAGGTCGTCCTCGGAGGGCGTCGGCGAGACGATCGCGTCGATCTCGTAGGAGTCGCCGGGCCGGAGGCCGCTGGTCGACAGGGCCGTGCCGGACGTCGCGTTGTAATAGGTGGTGGACGCCAGCTCGTCGGCGCGCTCCCCCCCGAACGTGATGCCGCCCAGCTCCCCCACGTCGGGCAGCCACACGCCGGAGTAGCCCGTGACGGACACCTGCACGGGCGTCCGGGTGCCGGCCGCGACCGTGTCGACGACCTCGCCCGCGCGGTTGAAGACGCCCGTGGCGCCCCCGCTGGAGGCGTCGTAGACCGTGCCGGCGTACGTGTCGAGCGTCGCGAGGCGCACGCGGCCGCCCTCCGGCAGGCCGGTCACGGTGAACAGCTCCGCGTCCTTGAGGTCCTTCGTGTAGTGCCGGAAGCCGACCAGCGGGCTGGTGTACTGGTGCAGGTCGAGCGGCGGGGTGATCAGCTCGCGCAGCGCGAGGCGCTCCCCGTGCGCCATCGGCGGTGCCGCCACCACCGCGGCGAGGCCGCCGATCGCGAGCAGCACGGCGCCACCGCGCAGGCGCTGCGCCCGGAGCCGCCGCGTCGCGGACCGGCTCGCCTCGGACAGCAGGCGGTTGGCGCCCATCCGGCTCTCCGCCGCGCGCCACGAGCCCCACAGCAGGCCGACCACCGCGACCACGAGACCCTGCGCCAGCGGGTACGCGGGCAGGATGGTGCCGAGCAGCGCGACGCTCGCGAGGGCCACCACGACCGGCAGCAGCGCCCACGCCGCGAGGCGTCCGCGCCACGCGATGGTGCCCGCCAGCACCCCGGTGAGGAGCAGCAGCAGGTACGGGACCACCGCCAGCTCCGGGAACGACGCGAGCGGCGGCACGGTGGTGACGAAGCCCTTCCACCCGTGCACGGCGCCGAGCGCGAGCTCCTGCAGCGTCGCCAGGGACGGCACGACGCCGCCGATCGCCGTCACCGGCAGTGCGAGGGCGCCGCCGAGGAGGAAGTACGCCAGCACGGTGGTCGCCGCGGTCAGCAGCACGGACCAGCGCAGCCAGGCACCCAGCCACGCGACCAGCAGGCCGACGACCGCGCCGCCCAGCGCGGGCACGAGGTACCCGGTCGTGCCCCAGGCGGGGCCGAAGCCGACGGCCACGACGCCCAGCAGGGCGAGCAGCACGGCGCCGTCGACGGCGCCGGCGACGGTGAGCGCCCGCGGGCGGTCGCCGTCGCGACCCCGTGCGCGCGTGGTCCCGGCGCGCACCGAGGTGCGCGACGTCCCGCCGGTGCGGCCGGTGCTCCCGGTGTGCCCCGTGCCGCCGGTGTGGCCCGCCTCGGCGTGCGACGTGCGGTCGTCCGGCGCGGGGCCGTTGCCCTCAGTCATTCATCCTCCGCAGCGCGTTCGGCAGGTCCGCCAGCTCGCCGATCGTGAGCAGCTGCATGTCGGCCACCCGGCCTCGGCTCACCGAGGCCCCCGGCACGCACTGCATGGCGACCAGGCGTGCGTCGACGGGGAGGCGCACGGCGGCGGCGCGCAGGTCGTTGGGCGTGACTCGGCTGCCCACGACGACGGCCACGACCGACGCGTCCGTGACCGTGGCCGACGCGACGCGCGCCACCTCCGCGAGGCTGGTCCGCGCCGGCGCGAGCTCCAGCCGGGTCAGGTCGTCCAGCAGGCGGGTGCGGTGGTCGCCGCGCACGCGGCCCTGCTGCACCAGGACGGCGAGGCCGCCGTCCTCCCGGATCGCCTGGAGGCCGAGGGAGCCGCAGACGGACACGGCGAGCTCGAACTCCTCCGGGTCCGCGTAGTCCTCCTCGCGGGTCGAGAGGATGACCGCGAGGCGGGACCGGCGGGTCTCCTCGAACTGCCGCACCATGAGCTGGCCCGTGCGGGCCGTGGACTTCCAGTGGATGTGCCGGCGGTCGTCGCCGGGCACGTAGTCGCGCAGCGCGTGGAACGACACGTCGGAGTCGGAGATGTCGGGGGTGACCCGGCCCTCCAGGTCGTGCAGCAGGCCCGTGGACGAGCCGGAGAGGGGCAGCGTGCGCGGGTGCACGAACAGCTCCTCGGGCTCGGTCCACGTGAGCTCGCGGCGCAGCAGCCCGAGCGGGTCGGCGCGCACGGAGCGCACCGGGCCCAGCGGGATCACCGCGCGCCGGTGGGTCGGGACGGCGAAGATCTCCTCGTGCTCGGCGTCCGGGCGCAGGCGCGGCACCGGGAACGACGCGATCCCCTTCCCGACCTGGAGCTCCATGACGGCCGGCAGCATGGAGCGGGACGATCCGTTGCGCACCAGCAGGCGGCCGACGGCGCGGTCGCCCACGACGACGCGGCGCGACGCGACGTCGAGCGTCACGTCGTAGCGCAGGCGGCCGAGGACGAAGACGACCGCGCCCAGCAGCGCCACGGTGACGGTGACCGCGACGACGGCCCACTCCTCCCAGCTCAGGGCCAGGCCGGCCCACCACGCCGCGGCGGTGAGGGCGAGGACGGTCCACCCGAAGGGCGACACCACGCCCAGCACGGGCGTGGCGCGCGCCCAGGCGCGCCGCCCGGCGTCGGCGACGGCCGCGCCCGCTCGGGCGAGCACGCCCCCGAGGCCGCGAGCCCCGGCGGCGATGCCCCGCGCGGCACGGCGGTGCGGCCGGACGGCAGGGGCGGGCGTCGGCTGGTCGGCAGGCGCCTCGGCGTCCGCGGCTGCGGCGGCCTCGGTCTCCCGCTCGGTGGTGGTGGTCATGAGCTCTCCGGTGAGGTTCGCGTGGTCGGGGCCCCGGTCAGGCGGTCCGGCGGTCAGGCGGTCCGGCGCTCCTGCGGGGCCGCGACGTCGCTCAGCAGCCGCGAGATCGTGCCCTCGGCGGTCGCGCCGCCGAACTCGGCCTCCGCGTCCAGGACGAGGCGGTGCGCCCACACCGGCACGACGAGGTCCTTCACGTCGTCCGGCAGCACGTAGTTGCGACCGTGGGCCGCGGCCCACACCTTCATGCAGCGCACCAGCGCGAGCGCGCCGCGCACGGAGACGCCGACGTGGACGTCGGCCGCCGCGCGGGACTCCTCCGCCAGCCGCGACACGTACTCCAGGACGGCCGGGTCGACGTGCGTGGCGGCCGCGAGGGACGACATCTCCACGACGGCCTGCCCGGTGATGACCGGCTGCAGCGCGGCGCTGCGGTCGCGCACCGCCGCCCCGGCGAGGATCTCCACCGTCGACGCGAGGTCGGGGTAGCCGATCGACGTCTTCATGAGGAAGCGGTCGAGCTGCGCCTCGGGGAGGCGGTAGGTGCCGGCCTGCTCGATCGGGTTCTGCGTCGCGACGACCATGAACGGGATGCCCACCCGGTGGGAGACGCCGTCCACGGTGACCCGGCCCTCCTCCATGACCTCGAGGAGCGCGGACTGCGTCTTGGGCGACGCACGGTTGATCTCGTCCGC
Organism: Isoptericola sp. NPDC056134; assembly: GCF_042264825.1. NCBI lineage: Bacteria > Bacillati > Actinomycetota > Actinomycetes > Micrococcales > Promicromonosporaceae > Isoptericola > Isoptericola sp. NPDC056134. The sequence continues at coordinate 44,098 of NZ_JBHJVM010000023.1, read as the reverse complement.
GAGCACGATGTTCGCGAAGATCGGCCCCTCGTGGAACTCGAACGTGCCCGACTTCTGGTCGTAGATCGTCACGCCAGTGACGTCCGACGGCAGCAGGTCGGGCGTGAACTGGATGCGCTGGTTGGTGCCCTGGACGCTGGCCGCCATGGCCCGGGCCATCATCGTCTTGCCCGTGCCCGGGGCGTCCTCCAGCAGCAGGTGGCCCTCCGCGAGCATGCACGTCAGCGCCAGCCGGATCTGGTCGTCCTTGCCGAGCACCGCCTGCGCCACGTTGCCGACGATGCGGTCGAACGTCTGGGCGAACCAGCTCGCCTGCTCGGGGGTCATGGTGGTCATCGGTGGAGTCTCCAGATCGTGGTGCTCGGTCGGTCGTGGTGGTCGGTGGTCTGCCCCGCGGTCATCGCGGCCAGGCCCGGCGCTCGAAGGTCCAGTCCTTCCCGTCGACCGTCACCCAGACGTCGGCGCCGTTCATGATGCCGACGACGCAGTAGATGTCTACGTAGCCCCCGGGCTTCAAATACCCGCTCTGGGTCGAGAAGTGGCTCGTCGAGCCGCCGAAGTTGTTGTAGCAGTTGAACGTGTAGGTGCCGGCCGGGACGTCGTTGTTGGCGTTGACTCGCACCTTGGTGCAGTTGCTGGTGTCGCAGGTGGGAACCCGGTAGACGCTGCCCGAGTCGGTGGCCCAGATCTTGGGCTGCGGCGCGGGATCGGTCTTGCCGCTGGCCGAGGCCTTCGCCGAGCAGCCCGCGGCGTTGCACGCCTGGGCGCTCAGCGAGTACGACTTGTCGTAGCCGCCGGACACGCCCACGTTGCCGGTGCCGGTGCCGGAGTTGCTCTGTGACCCGGAGAGATCCCACTTCACCGAGCCGCTGTCACCGTTCCAGCTGCTCGGGCCGCCCACCGTGAAATGGCCATCCGTGGCCGATGTCTTCGTCCAGGTGACGCTGGGCGCGGACGGCACGCCGTAGGCCTTGACCCCGTTGGACGCGGCACTGGTGTCGCCCGGCCCCGCGGCGTTGTGCGCCGTCACAGTGAAGGTGTAGGTCGTTCCGGCGCTAAGGCCCGTGAAGGGAAGGCTGTTGCCGGACGTCGTCCGGGACCCGCCGTTGCCAGACGCCGTCACCGTGTAACTGGTGACCGGCGAACCGTTGGGATCGGCGGCGTTCCAGGAGACGACGGGCACGCCCTTGTCGTCGGCGGCCTTGACCCCGGTGGGCACGCCGGGCTTGCCGAACGGCGTCACCGCGTTCGACTGGGGGCTGGTCGCCCCCATGCCGGCCTTGTTCTCGGCGGTCACGGCGAACGTGTAGCTCGACTTCGTGTCCAGCTCGCCCACCGTCGTGGACGTGCCCGTCACCGGCACCGTCTTCACCTTGGAGCCGCCCTGGAAGACGTCGAGGTGGTAAGTCTTCACGGCGTCGCCGTTGTCGGCCGGCGCGTTCCACGAGACGTCGATCTGGCCGCCCAGTGCGGTGTCGACGCGCGACGCGGTCGGCGCGGACGGCGCGTCCGGCGGCCCGGCCGGGATCATCGTCGTCGACCACGCGCCCCACTCGGACGGGTCCGGCGCGGAGTTCACGGCCTGCACGCGCACCTTGTACGCCACGCCGTTGGTCAGGCCCTCCCAGACGATGCGCTCGCCGGTGACGCCGACCTTCTGGCTGGCGCCCGACGCGGGCGCCGGAGAGATCTCCAGGTTGACCGACGTGATCGGCGACCGGTCGGTGTACGACGCGTTGGCCCACGTGACGACGAGGGACTCGTCGCCGAACTCGAGGCTCGGTGCCGTCGGCGGTTCCGGCTTGTTGTCGGGCCGCGCCTCCGCGGACGCGGGCGACGGCTTCGAGTCGCCCACCTCGTTGGTGGCCTGCACCGTGAACGTGTAGGTGACGTTGTTGGTCAGCCCGTCGAGGGTGCAGGTGGTCGTGGTGCACTCGAAGGTGTCGCCCTGGTTGGAGGTCACCGTGTACCCGGTGATCTCCGCGCCGTTGTTCTGCGGCGGCGTCCAGGACAGCACGACCGTCTCGGAGCGCACCTCCTCCACCTGCGGCGTCGACGGCGCCTCGGGCACGCCGAGCACGTTCAGCCGCACCCGACCCTCCACCTGGCGGTCCGGGTCCTTCGTCGCGTCCTGCACGCGGTAGACGGCCACGAGCGTGCCCACGAAGTCGGCGGAGGGCGTCACCACGACCTTGTCGCCGTCCACGACCGTGTCGCCGGAGCCTGTCTCGATGCTCGTCCCGAGCAGATCGAGCCCCTCGGGGGCGAACGGGTCGCTGTCGTTCGCCAGCACCGGCACGGACACCGCCTCGCCCTGGTGGGCGTCGTCCACGACGTCGTCGATCGCGCGGGCGAGCGGACGCGTGGACGCCACCACCTGGACCGTGAGCGTGCCGTCGACCGGCGGGTGCTCGTCGTCCGTCACCGTGAACGGCACCGTGAGCCGGTTGCCCTTCGGCACCTCGGGCGACGCCTCGAGCGTGACCCGCGAGCCGGTCATCGTGGCGCTCAGCCCCTGCGGCAGCCCGCCGAGCTGGAAGCGCAGGTCGTCGTCGTCCGGGTCCTTCGCGAAGCGGCCCAGGTCGACGACGCTCTCCTCGCCGGCGGCGACCTCGCCGGACGGGCTGCCCGGCTCGGGCGGCAGGTTCTCCGGCGGCAGCACGGTGATCGGCAGCGTGAGCAGCGCGACGGCGCCCTCGGGATCGTCGACGGACGTGCCGTCGGTGACCTCGAACGTCACCGAGGCCGGGCCGTCGTACTCCGCGCGCGGGGTGAAGGTCATGGTGGTCTCGCCGGTCACCTTGGCGGCGCCCTCGGTCGCGGTGACCTGGTCCTCCGTGGTCAGGCGCGGGGTGCGGCCTTCGACCACGAGCACGTGGTCGGTGATGTCGACGTCGAGCGTCTCGCCCGAGACCACCTCGAGCGGGGCCTGGCCCGGCTTGAGGATCGGCTTGGTCGACTCCATGCCCGGCACGACGACGAACGCCTTGGCGGTGAGCCCGTCCACGTCCGTCACCGTGTAGGTGATGACCTGTCGGCTGCGGGTCAGCGGGACCTCGAGCGCGCCGTCGGCGGTGACGGTCACCCCGGCCGACGCCGCGTCGGTGCCGACGGCGACCTCGAGGTCGTCCGCCGCGCCGTCCGGGTCCTCGTCGTTGTCGAGCACCGGCACCGTCACGGTCGACTTGCCGAGGATGCTCGCCACGGGCACGGAGTCGTCGCGGGCGATCGGCCGCAGCAGCGGCGCGTCGTTCGCCACGGTGACGCTCACGGAGGCCGAGGCCCGCGCGGCGTACGTGTCCTCGATCGCGTAGAAGAAGGTGTAGGTGCCCTCGTCGGCCGGCGTGCGCACGACGATGCGGTCGTCCGCCACCTTGGCCTTGAGGTCCTCGCCGCCCTCGACGGCGCCGGGCACGAGGCCGATGACGTCGCCGTCCGGGTCCGCGTCGTTCGCCAGGGCCGGCACCGCGACGCGCCGCTCCGGGCGCACCGTGATCTCGTCGTCGGCGGCGACCGGCGGCTGGTTGGTCTCCGGGGGCTGCGCGATGCCGACGCGGATGACGCCGGTGGCGACCTCGCCGCGCGCGTCCTGGACGGTGTAGCGGAACGAGTCGCTGCCCTTGGCGTTCTTGCCGGCCTCGTAGTCGACGTAGCCGTCGGTCACCTCGGCCCGGCCCTGCGTGGGCCCGGTGGCGAGACCCGTGAGCTGCACGGAGTCGCCGTCCGGGTCGATCCCGTCCAGGGGCACCGGGATCCGCGTCGTGCCGCCGGACAGCACGCGGGCCTCGACGTCCTGCGGCACCGGGGCGGCGTTCTCCTTGCCGCCGCGGATGTGGATCGTGACCTGGGCGGAGTCCTCCTGGCCGTTCGGGTCGCGCACCTTGTAGATCGCGTACGCGGTGCCCTGCTCGGCCCCGGCGCGGAACCGCAGGCGGCCCTCGGAGACGAACAGCTCGCCCTGCGCCGGGTCCACCGTCTGCTCGAGCTCGTCGTCGAGCGTGAGCTCGAGCCCGTCGGGGTGCGTGTCGTTGTCCAGCACGTCGATGTTCACGTAGTCGCCCACGCGCACGGTGACCTCGTCGGCGGCGGCGTTCGGCGGCTGCAGCCGGTCCGGCGGCGGCACGGGCAGCACCCGCACCTCGCCGGTGGCCGTCTCCGTGCCGTTCGACACCGTGTACTCGAGCACGACCGCCTCGGCCAGGCGCCGCGTCTCGGTGATCCGGAGCATCTGGTGCGACAGCACGGCCACGCTCAGCCCCGAGTCGTCGGGCACGCGCACCGACTGCACCACGAGCACGCCGCCCGCGGGGTCCGTGTCGTTCGCCAGGACGTCCACCAGCGTGGAGCCGCCCGCGGGCAGCAGCGCGGTGTCCGCCACGACGACGGGCGCGCCGACCGCGGCGTCCGGGTCCTGGACGTCCACCCGGACCACGCCGGTGGTGGACGACGGCCCGTCGGTCACCTGGTACAGCACGTCGTAGGACTTCGGCTCCTGCGCGAGGAACGTGAACGTGCCCGCGTCGTAGTTGCGCGTGATCTCCGCCGGCGCGGCGTCGCTGACGTTCGTGAGACGCAGGTCGTCGCCGTTGGGGTCGGAGTCGTTCTTCAGCGGCTCGATCGTGACGGGCTGACCGGCCGTGACCACCACGTGGTCCCCGACCGCGACGGGGGGCTCCTGGCTGGCGAGCACCTCCACCCACAGCGTGCCCTCGACGACGCCGCCCAGCCCGTCGCCCACGGTCAGCGCGACCTTCTTGCGGCCGGTGCCCGACCCGCCGTCCCGGAACTCGACCGTGCCGTCCGGGTACGCGCGCACTTCGTCGCCCTGCACGGTGGGCGCGGCGGTGGCCAGGTAGACGTCGTCCCCGTCGGGGTCGCGGAAGTACGGGAGCACCTTGATCTGCGCCGTCCCGCCCTGCTGCACGCGCAGGACCGGCTCCCCGGACTGCTCGGGCTTCTCGTTCTCGGAGAGCGGGACCACCCGCAGGGAGACCTTCGCCTCATCCGTGCCGCCGCGACCGTCGGAGACCTCGTAGGTGAACGACGCCGACCCGGAGCCGTCGCCCGGCACCACGACCTGCAGCGCCTTGCCGCCCAGCACCCGCTGCACGGTGAGCCCGTCGGGCTGGTCGCCCACGAGGCGCGCCGTGATGACGTCGCCGTCGGGGTCGAGGTCGTTGGCCAGCACGTCCAGCACCGTGGTGCGGCCGGGGCGGACCCCGAAGGAGTCGTCATTCGCCTCCGGGGGGTCCTGCTTCTCGCGGTCCACGACCGTGTTGTCGACCAGCTCGGGCTTCGCGTCCTCGGCGTCCTCGTCCTGGCCCTCGGCCCGCTCCGGCAGCTTGATGTCCCAGTCGTCGACCTTCTCGTACTCGTCCAGCGCCATCCACAGGGTGCCGGCCGTGAGGTCGTTGAGCACCACGGCGTTCCGGTTCACCCGGTACTCCAGCTCCGTGGACTGGTCGATGCCCTCGAGCACCTCGGCGACGTCGCGGTCCGTGCCCTCGCAGTCGCGCACGATCTGCCCGGTGCCCGACCAGGCGCCGTACAGGCAGCCGCCCAGCTGCACCGGGGCGGCGGGCGAGCCGGACGCCTTGCGCTGCGTCGCGGCCCCGCCGTCCAGCGGCTGCAGCACCAGCGCGCCGGACGTCGCGTACGCCACCGACTCCGAGCCCATCCCCGGCAGCTGCAGCCGCGCGCCCTGCGCGTCGGCCACCTCGACGACGTCCCCGCCGGGCAGGCGCAGGCGGCCCGACGTGCGGTCCAGCACCACGACGTCGTCGCCGACGGTCGTGAGCACGACGTCGTCGTCCTTGCTCAGGAGGTCCAGCTTCTCGGACCGCGGCTCCTCGCCCGGCTCGACCGTCCAGAGGGTGTCCTCGGCGGGCACGACGACGAAGGCCGTCCCCGACTCGGACACGGCGACCTCGGCGTCGCCGTCGAGCTCCGCCGTCGGGTCGTCCTCCTCCGTGTCCAGCCCGGGGAACCGGTCGAGGCGGGTGACCCACAGCGCGTCCGCCTCGTCGTCCACCACGGCGACGCGGTCGCCGCCCATGGCGACCCGGGCCCCGGCCGGGAGCTTCGTCGTGGACGCGAACTTGAGCCGCGCGGGATCCACCACGTTGGCGCTCGAGGACCCGTCGTCAGCGACGAGCACGTCGCCCGCCTGCTGGTCGACGTCGAAGGCCGAGCTGCCCGCCAGGAGCGTGCCGTCGAGCGCCTTGGCGTCGGTGTTGAAGCGGCCCACGAGACCGGACGCCTGGTTGGTGACCCAGACGCCGGAGTCGTTGAGGTCCACGTCGGCCGTGGCCTCGCCGTCGTACAGGACGGCCGCGGTGACGACGCCCGCGGACAGCGCGAGGACGACCGTCGTCGCGATGCCCGAACGACGGTCTCCACGCAGGCGCGTGAGCAGGCTCAAGTTGTCCCCCGATGAGTTGGCGCTGCCGGCCTTCGGCCCCCGTCGGCCACACGCAGCGCCCGCACAGGATAGCCAGGCTTCTCCCGCTCGCGACAGGGGCGACCACTCTCCGGGCATGGGGAGAGGTCCCCATGCCCGAGATGTCCGGGGCGGCCCGGGGTCACCAGGTGGAGGCGGCGTACCGCTTGCCGTCGATCACCACGGCGACGCTCGTGCCGGGGTACCCGTAGTAGCAGTCGAGCTCGAACGACTGGCTGCCGGAGAAGCTCTTGGTGAAGCCCGGGCCGCCCGGCGTCGTCCAGACCTTGCTGCCCTCCATGATGATGTTGTGCCAGCCGTACGCGGTCGAGGCCGGGTTGTTGGCCGACCAGCACTCCACCCGGTGCGAGCCGCCGGGGAAGTCCTTCACGGTGACCTTGAAGTAGTTGCAGTTCCCGTACTGGCAGCCCGACTGCACGCCGCTCGAGCCGCCGCGGCTCACGGTCGCCGTCGGGGTCGGGGTCGTCCCCGAGTCGCTGCCCCACGAGCCGCACCCGGCCTCGTTGCACGCCCTCGCCCGCAGGGCGAAGGTCGTGCCGGTCTTCTTCTGCGTGGTCACGGTGAACGGGAAGCTCGTCCTGCTCCCGCTCCCGCTCTGGCCCTGGGTGAACGTGTACTCGATGCGCGAGATCGCGTTGCCGCCGTTGGAGCCCGCCGTCACCTTGAACGTGCCCTGCTCGGCGGAGACCCGTGACCAGGCGACGCCCGGCGCACCGGGCACGGTGTACGGCTTCACGGCGCCCGAGTAGCTCGTCCACGCCGAGCAGCCCGCGGCGTTGCACGCCTTGACGCGGAACCGGTACGAGGTGCCGTTCGCCAGCCCGGAGTAGGTGTACGAGGTGCCCGTGGTCGTCTTGCTGCCGCCCTGGTCGGTCGCCACCGTGTAGGTGACGGGGTTGCCGTTGGCGTCGGCCGCGCCCCACGAGACGACGGCGCGACCGCTCGTGTCGGACCCCAGCGTCGCCGTCGGGTTCCCGGGCTTCCCCGGCTGGCCGAACGGCGTGACCTCGTTGGACCGCGGGCTCTTGCCGCCCTTGCCGGCCTTGTTCTCGGCGGTCACGGCGAACGTGTACGTCGCCTTGGTGTCCAGGCCCTCCAGGTCGATCGAGGTCCCCGTCGTCGTCTCGGTGGCCACCTTCGTGCCGTCCTCGACGACGTCCACGGAGTACTTCTTCACGGCGTCGCCGTTGGTGGCCGGCGCCTTCCACGCGACGTGCACCTGGCCGCCCAGGGGCGTGTCGACCCGGGCGGCGCTCGGGGCCGCGGGCGCGTCCGGCGGGCCCGCCGGCACCATGGTCGTCGACCAGGCGCCCCAGTCCGACGGGTCGGGGGCGGAGTTCACGGCCCGCACGCGCACCTTGTACGCCGTGCCGTTGGTCAGTCCCTCCCAGACGATCCTCTCGCCCGTGACGCCCACCTTCTGGGTCTCCCCCGACGCCGGCGCGGGCGAGATCTCCAGGTCGACGGAGCTGATCTGCGACCGGTCGCTGTACGACGCGTTGTTCCAGGTCACGACGAGGGAGCCGTCGCCGAACTCGAGCTGGGGCGCCGCGGGCGGGTCCGGCTTCTCGTCCGGCCTCGCCTCCGCCGACGCGGGCGACTTCTGCGACGGGCCCACCGCGTTGTTCGCCACCACCGTGAACGTGTAGGTGACGTCGTTCGTCAGCTCGTCGAGCGTGCACGTCGTCGTCGCGCACTCGAACGTGTCGCCCCGGTTCGACGTCACCGTGTACCCGGAGATCTCCGCGCCGTTGTTCTGCGGCGGCGTCCACGACAGGACGACGGTCTCGGAGCGCACCTCCTCCACCTGCGGCGTCGACGGCGCCTCGGGGGCGCCGAGCACGTTGACCGTGATGCGCCCCTCGACCTGGCGGTCGGGGTCCTTCGTGGCGTCCTGCACGGTGTAGCGCACCACCATGGTGCCGACGTAGTCGTCCGCCGGCGTGACGACCACCTGGTCGCCATCCTTCGTCACGTCCGCGACGCCGGTCTCGACGGTGGCGTCGCCCACGAGCTCCAGCGGGCCGCGGTCCTCGAACGGGTTCGAGTCGTTCGCCAGCACGGGCACCGAGACCGCCTCGCCCTGGTGGGCGTCGTCCACGGTGTCGTCGACCGCTCGCGCGAGAGGTCGCGTCGACGCGACCACGGTCACGAGCATCTCGCCGTCGACGGGCGGGTGCTCGTCGTCGGTGACCGTGTACGGCACGGTGAGCTCGGTGCCCTTCGGCACGTCCGGGGACGCCTCGAGCGTGACGCGGGAGCCGGACGTCGTCGCCCTCACCCCGTCGGGCAGGGCGCCCAGCGCGAACCGCAGGTCGTCGTCGTCCGGGTCCTTCGCGAACCGGCCCAGGTCGACGACGCTCTCCTCGCCGGCGGCGACCTCGCCCGACGGCGAGCCCGGCTCGGGCGGCAGGTTGTCCGGCGGCAGCACCGTGACGGGCAGGGTCAGCACGGCCGTGTGGCCCTCCGGGTCGTCGGGGCTCGTGCCGTCGGTGACCTCAAAGGTCACGCCGGCCGGGCCCGTGAACCCCTCGCGCGGCGTGAACGTCATCGTCGTCGCACCGGTGACCTCGGCGCTCCCCTCCAGGCCCTCGACCTGGTCGGCCGTCGTCAGGCGCGGGGTGCGGCCCTCGACCACGAGCACGTGGTCGGCGATGTCGATCTCGAGCGTCTCGCCCGACATCACCTCGAGCGGCGCCTGGCCCGGCGTGAGGATCGGCTGCACGGACGTCAGGCCGGGGACGACGACGAACGCCTTCGCGCTCTGCCCGTCGACGTCCGTGACGGTGTAGGTGATGACCTGGCGCTGCTCGGTGAGCGTCACGTCGAGCTCGCCGTCCGGCGTGCCCTCCGCCGTGGAGGACGAGGCCTCGACGGTGAGGTCGTCGGCCGCCCCGTCGCGGTCCTCGTCGTTGTCGAGCACCGGCACGGTCACCGACGTCTTGCCGAGAAGGTCCGCCACGGGCACCGCGTCGTCGCGCGCCACCGGTGGGAGCAGCGGCGCGTCCTTCGCCACCGTGACGCTCACCGAGGCGGAGCCGCGCGCCGCGTAGGTGTCCTCGATGGCGTAGAAGAACGTGGAGGTGCCCTCGTAGCCCGGGGTGCGCACGACGAGCCGGTCCTTCTCGACCTTCGGCGACAGCTCCTCCCCGCCCTCGAGCGACCCCGGGACCAGGCCGATCTGGTCCCCGTCCGGGTCCGAGTCGTTCTCCAGCGCCGGCACCGCCACGCGGCGGTCGGGCCGCACCGTGATCTCGTCGTCCTCCGCCACCGGCGGCTGGTTGGTGGCCGGCGGCTGCGCGACGCCGACGCGGACGACGCCGGTGGCGACCGCGCCGCGCGCGTCCTGCACCGTGTAGCGGAACGAGTCCACGCCGCTCGCGTCCTCGCCCGCCGCGTAGTCGACGTACCCGTCGACGACCTCCGCGCGACCGAGCGCGGGCCCGGACGCCAGGCCGGTGAGCTGCACGGAGTCGCCGTCCGGGTCGATGCCGTCCAGCGGCACCGGGATGCGCACCGTGCCGCCGGCGAGCGCGCGCGCCTCGACGTCCTGCGGCACCGGGGCGGAGCTCTCCTCGCCGCCGCGGACGTGGATCGTCACCTGGGCGGAGTCCTGCTGCCCGTTCGGGTCCGTCACGGTGTAGATGGCGTAGGCGGTGCCCGGCTCCGGGCCGGCGCGGAAGCGCAGCCGGTCCTCCGAGACGAACAGCTCGCCGCGCTCGGGGTCCACGCCCTGCTCGAGCTCGTCGTCCAGGGAGAGCTCGAGCCCGTCGGGGTGGGTGTCGTTGTCCAGCACGTCGATGTTCACGTAGTCGCCGGCGCGCACCGTGACCTCGTCCGGCCCCGCGTTGGGCGGCTGCAGCCGGTCGGGCGGCGGCACGGGCAGCACCCGCACCTGTCCCGTCGCGGTGTCGTTGCCGTTCGACACCGTGTACTCCAGCAGCACCGGCTCCGACACCCCGCGGGTCTCGGTGATCCGCAGCATCTGGTGCGAGAGCACCGCCACGCTCACGCCGGAGTCCTCCGGCACCTGCACGGACTGCACCACGAGGACGCCGCCCGCCGGGTCGGCGTCGTTGGCCAGCACGTCGACCAGGGCGGAACCGCCGGCCGGCAGCATCGCCGTGTCGGCCACGACGACGGGCGGGCCCGTCGCCTCGTCCGGGTCCTGCACGTCGACGCGGACCACGCCCGTGGTGGACCCGGGCCCGTCGCTGACCTGGTAGAGCACGTCGTAGGACTTCGGCTCCTGCGCCAGGAAGGTGAACGTCCCCGCGTCGTAGTTGCGCGTGATCTCCGCCGGCGACGCGTCGTTCACCTTCGACAGGCGCAGCTCGTCGCCGTTCGGGTCCGTGTCGTTCGTGAGGGGCTCGATCGTGATCGGCTGCCCCGCCGTGGCCACCACGTGGTCGCCGACCGCGACCGGCGGCTCGTTGCCGTCGCCGAGGACGTCCACCCGCAGCTCGCCCTCGACGACCTCGCCGCGGCCGTCCCCCACGACCAGCGTGACCTTCTTGCGGCCCGTCGACGAGCCGTTGTCGCGGAACTCGACCGTGCCGTCCGGGTACGCGCGCACCTCGTCGCCCTCGACGGTGACGTCCGCCGACGCGAGGTACACGTCGTCCCCGTCCGGGTCGCGGAAGTACGGCAGCACCTTGATCCGCGCCGACCGGCCCTGCTCGACCCGCAGCACCGGGTCGCCCGACTGCACGGGAGCCACGTTCTCGGTCTCGGGCGCCAGCCGCAGGTCGACCTTCGCCTGGTCCGTGCCGCCCCGCCCGTCCGACGCCTCGTACGTGAACGACACCGTCCCGGACGCGTCGTCGGGGACCACCGCCTGCAGCGCCTTGCCGCCCAGCACCCGCTCGACGCGCACGCCCTCCGGCTGGTCGCCGACGAGGTCGGCGGTCATCACGTCGCCGTCCGGGTCGAGGTCGTTGGACAGCACGTCCAGCACCGTCGCGCGGCCGGGCCGTGCCCCGTACTCGTCGTCCTTCGCCTCCGGCGGGTCCTGCTTGTCGCGGTCCACGACCGTGTTGTCGACCAGCTCGGGCTTCGCGTCCTCGGCGTCCTCGTCCGACCCCTCGGCCTGCTCGGGGAGCTTGATGTCCCAGTCGTCGACCTTCTCGTACTCGTCCAGCGCCATCCACAGCGTGCCGGCCGTGAGGTCGTTGAGGACGACGTTGCCGCGGTTGACCCGGTACTCCAGCTCCGTGGACCGGTCGATGCCCTCGAGCACCTCGGCGACGTCCCGGTCCGTGCCCTCGCAGTCGCGCACGATCTGCCCCGAGCCCGACCAGGCGCCGTACAGGCAACCCCCGACCTGCGCCGGCGCCGCCGGCGAGCCGGACGCCTTGCGCTGCGTCGGAGCCCCGCCGCCCAGCGGCTGCAGGGCCAGCGCCGAGGGCGTCGCGTACGCGACGGACGACGACGCCGCACCCGGCAGCTGGAGCCGCGCCTCCTGGGCGTCCGGCACCTCGACGACGTCCCCGCCGGGCAGCCGCAGCTCGCCCGCGCTGCGGTTCAGCAGCACCGGGTCGTCGCCCACCGCGGTGAGGACGACGTCGTCGCCGTCCTCGAGCATCCCCAGCTCGGTCGAGGTGGGCTCCTCCCCCGGCGCGACCGTCCACAGCACGTCCCGGCCCGGGACCACCGCGTAGGCGGTGCCCGACTCCGACACCACGACCTGCGCGGCCCCGTCCAGCTCCGCCGTCGGCTCGGTCGTCTTCGGGTCGAGGGACGGCAGGTCGGCCAACGACGTGACCCACAGCGATCCCGACTCGTCATCGACGACCGCGACCCGGCCGCCGCCCATCGAGACCTCGGACCCGGCCGGCAGCGGCGTCGTCGACCCGAACTTCAGGCGCGCGACGTCCACGACGTTCGCCGCGCTGCTGCCGTCGTCCCCGACGAGCACCTGGCCCGCCTGCTGGTCCACGTCGAACGACGAGCTGCCGGCGAGGAGGACGCCGTCCAGCGCCTGGGCCGCCGTGTTGAACCGACCGACCTTCCCGGCGGCCTGGTTCGTCACCCACACGCCCGAGTCGTCCAGGTCGACGTCGGCCGTCGCCTCGCCGTCGTACAGCACCGCCGCGACGGCGACGCCCGCGGTCAGCGAGAGCACGACCGCCGTGGAGACGGTCGTGCGGCGGTCGGTGCGCAGTCGGGCGAACACGCCCACGGCTCCCCCCGGAGCGTCGGTCGACGACGACCCCACGGCGCACGCGCACACGACCGGAACCGGTCGGCGGGGTCTGGATGCCCGACAGAGTGCCAGACTTCACCCGCCCCGGGCAATGAGTCCGGGGAGGGTCGGGCGACGCGTCCCACGCCTCGGGACGCGCGGGCTCGGGCGCGCGGACTCAGGCGCGCGGCGCCCGCAGCCCGCGCGTCAGCGGGCCAGCCGCTCCACGACCTGCCCGTACAGGCGCGGCAGGCGGGCCGCGGCGGGGACCACGCCACGGCGCAGGGGCGACCTCGCGGCCGTCACCAGGCCCGTGGTCAGGGCGCGGTAGTCGCGGGTGACGCGAGCCCACGCGCGCTCGTAGGCCGCGCCGTCCTCCAGGTGCTCGACGACGACGCGCGCCTGCGCCAACCCCACCCGCAGCCCCTCGCCCGTGAGGGCGTCCACGTACCCGGACGCGTCCCCGACCAGCCGGACGCGACCGGCCGCCCGCGCGGCGGAACGCACCCGCAGCGGGCCGGCGCCGAGCACCGGGCCGTCCGCCGCCGCCCCCGCGAGCCGATCGGCGAGCTCGGGCAGCGACGCGAGCCCCTCCTCGACGCCGACGCCCGGAGGGCCGAGCAGCGCGACCCCGACGAGATCGCCCGCGACCGGCGTCACGTACGCCTCTGCCCGCGGCCCCCAGTGGACCTCGACGAGGTCGGTCCACGGGGCCGTGCGGTAGTGCCGCCGCAGTCCGAACCGGCGCCGGCGTGCCCGAGACCCCTCACCGGGCCCGGCGGGCACCTCGAGCCCCGCCGCCCTCCGCACCCGCGAGTGCAGCCCGTCGCACCCCAGGAGCCACCGTGCCCGTACCCCGCCCGCCACGACCCCGTCCGGCGCCTGCTCGACGGTCGTGACGCGGCGCGCGAGCACGACCGCTCCCGCCTCCTGTGCAGCGTCGTGCAGGCCCGCGTGCAGCGTCGTGCGCCGCACCCCTCGGCCGGGCCCGCCGGCGAAGCGGTGGTCGGCGACCACGTCGCTCTGCCGGTAGGAGATGCCGTGCAAGGGCCACCCCGCCGGGTCGACCCCGAGCCGCCGCACGGCCGCGAGCGCGCCCGGCATCAGCCCCTCCCCGCACGCCTTGTCGATCGGCGCGGGGCGCGGCTCGAGGACGACGACGCCCAGCCCGGCCCGCCGCGCCTCGATCGCCGCGGCGAGGCCGACGGGGCCGCCGCCGACCACGAGCACGTCCGTCTCGACGTCGACGCCCCGGTCGGGCGGGCGGCCGGGCATCAGCCGACCTCGGCAGCCCGCAGCGCGCGCTCCTCGGCGGGGATGCGGAACCCGAGCAGCAACCAGGCGTTCAGGACGGTGAACGCGAGGGCCGTCACCCACGCCGTGTGCACCAGCGGCAGCGCGACGCCCTCGACCACCACGGCCACGTAGTTGGGGTGCGCCAGCCAGCGGTAGGGGCCGCGGCGCACCAGCGGCAGCCCGGGCACCACGATCACGCGGGTGTTCCACCGCTCCCCCAGCGTCACGATGCACCACCAGCGCAGGCCCTGGCTCGCGAGGACGAGCGCGAGCATGGGCCACCCCAGCCACGGCAGGAAGGGCCGGTCGGCGACGAGGACCTCCACGACGCACGCCACGAGCAGGCCCGTGTGCAGCGCGACCATCGCCGGGAAGTGACCGCGGCCGGACTCGACTCCCCCGCGCGCGAACGACCAGCGGGCGTGGCGCGCCGAGACCACGAGCTCGGCCAGCCGCTCCAGGCCGGTCGCGAGCACGAGGGCGGCGTAGAGCGCCGCGCTCATGCCGTCCCCGCCGCGGGCGCCCGCAGCAGCACCAGCTCGACCGCGACGCCGGGCCCGAACGCCATGAGCACCGCCCACCCGCCCGGCGGCGGCGCGCCGTCGTCGAGGGTCGCCGCGAGCACGTGCAGCACGGACGACGACGACAGGTTGCCCTCGGCCGCCAGGGTCGCGCGGGTGCGGGCCACCGCCTCCTCGGGCAGGTCGAGGGCGTCGCGCACGGCGTCGACGATCTTCGGGCCGCCCGCGTGCACCACCCAGGTGCCGACGTCGCGCGGTTCCAGGCCGTGCGCGGCCAGCAGGTCCTTGACGTCGCCCGCGAGGTGCGCCCGCAGCAGCTCCGGGAGCTCCGCCGACAGCACGATGCCGAACCCGGTGTCCCGGACCTCCCACCCCAGGTGCCGCTCGGTGCCGGGGTAGAGCCGGCCTCGGGCGTCCACGACCCGCGGCCCGGGGCGCGGGCCGCGCGGCGCGACGTCGTCGCCCGCGACGACCACGGCGCTCGCCCCGTCCCCGAAGAGGCCGGACGAGAGCAGGTTCGCGGTCGAGCCGTCGTCCCGCTGCAGCGTGAGCGAGCACAGCTCGACGGAGACCAGCAGGGCCACCTGGTCCGGGTGGCCCGCGAGGTACTCGTGCAGGTGCGCCAGCCCGGCCGCGCCGCCCGCGCACCCGAGCCCGAACGAGGGCACCCGGCGCACGTCGGCCCGCAGGCCCAGGCGGCCCACCAGCCCGGCGTCGACCGACGGTGCCCCCACGCCCGTCACCGACGTGAAGAAGAGCAGGTCGACGTCGCCCGGGTCGACGCCCGCGGCCGCGAGCGCCTCCCGGCATGCCCGCTCGGCCAGCGCCGACCCCTCGCGGGCGAACACGGCGTTGGCGTCCGCGAACCCGAACGGCCGCTCGTAGTCGGCGAGCGGGAGCGCGAGGTGCCGGGTGCGCACTCCCGCGGCGGCGTGCAGGCGGCGGGCCAGCTCGCGCCGCGGCCCTGCGTCTGCCAGCAGCGGGGCGACCATCTCGGCGATCCGTTCCTGAGGGTGCGCCGGACCGGGCAGGACGGGGGCGACGGCGAGGACGCGCGACATGCTTCGCATCGTGGCACCGCAGCCGTTCCCCCGCGCGGGGGCGGTCGCTCCCGCCGCGCCGGGGCCCGGCGCAGGGGGCTGGGGGAAGGCCTGGCGAAGGGGCCTGCGAAGATCCCGGCGGGAGCGGGCCCGGCGGCGTAGGTTGCCCCCGTGGGCGGCGACACGACGGGGACGGCGCGGGTCACGCCCGCGGCGCGGGCGCGCGGCCTCCTGCTCGCCACGCACCCGGCGCCCGCGGCGGTGGTCACGGGGCTGGCGCTGGTGTTCGCCGTCGGCGTCGGCCTCCCCGCGGGCCGCGCCGTGCTCGTCACGGCGGCCGTGGCCGCCGGCCAGCTGTCCGTGGGGTGGAGCAACGACTGGCTCGACGCCGCGCGCGACCGTCGCGTCGGGCGCGCGGACAAGCCGACCGTGACGGGCGCCGTCGCGCCCCGCGACCTCCGGACGGCCGCGTTCGCCGCCCTGGCCGGGTGCGTCGTCCTCTCCTTCGCGACGGGGCTCGTGCCGGGGCTGCTGCACGTCGCCGCGGTCGGCAGCGCCTGGTCGTACAACGCGCGGCTCAAGTCGACGCCCCTGTCGTGGCTGCCCTACGCCGTGAGCTTCGGCCTGCTGCCCGCGTTCGTCGTGGCCGCCGCGGGCGACGGCCGGGTCGTCGCCGGCTGGACGGTCGGCGCGGCCGCGCTGCTCGGCGTCGGCGCCCACCTCGCCAACGTGCTGCCGGACCTCGAGGACGACGCCGCCACCGGGGTGCGGGGCCTGCCCCACCGCCTGGGGCGGCGGGGCACGAGCGTGCTGGCGCCCGTGGTCCTCGCGGCGGGCAGCGTGGTGATCCTCCTCGGCCCGCCGGGCCCGCCCTCCGCGGCGTCGGTGACGCTCGCCGGCGGCGCGGTCCTGCTCGCCGCCCTCGCCGGGACCGTGGGGATCGTGCGACCGCACAGCCGCGCACCGTTCCTGCTGAGCCTGGCCGTGGCAGTGGTGTGCGTCGCGCAGCTCGTCCTCGCGGCCGACGCCGTGGCGCTCCCGGGCTGACCCGCCCCCACGGGCTGTGGACGGCGCCCCTGCGCCCCGACGCCGGCGCATAGCATCCGCAGGTGCCCCCGATCCTCCAGCGTGCCCGTGCCGAGGTCGCGCCCCACCGCCGCGCGGTGACGGGGGGAGCCGCCCTCGGGGCGGCGTGGGCGGTGTGGGCGAGCGGGCCCGGCTGGGCGACGCCGGCGCTCGTCGTGGCCGCCGTGGCGGGGGCCGCGCTCTGGGTGGTCGACGCCCGCACGCACCGGTTGCCGGACGCGCTCACCTACCCGGCGACGGCGGTCGCCGCCGCTCTGCTCGCCCTCGCGGCGCTCGCCGGCGGGACGTGGGACGCGGCGCTGCGGGCGCTCCTCGGCGGCCTCCTGCTCGGCGGGGCGTACCTCCTGCTGCACCTCGTCCACCGCGCGGGGATGGGGCGCGGCGACGCCAAGCTCGCCGTGCTCCTCGGCCTCGTCACCGCCTGGTTCGGCTGGTCGGCGCTCGTCGCCGCGACGGTGCTCCCGATCCTGCTCGGCGGGTGCGTGGCGCTCGTCCTCATGGTCACCCGGCGGGCGTCGCGCGGGACGGCGCTGGCCTTCGGCCCGTACCTGCTCGCCGGCGCGGCGCTCGCGGTGACGTTCGCGCGGCTGGCCGCCGCCTAGCCGTACTGACCCGGGGCACGCCGCCCGGTCACGCCGTCCGGTCGGCCAGCGCCTGGGCGAGGTCGGCGAGCGCCTCCTTCACCGGGCCGTCGGGCAGCGGCGCCAGCTCCGCGGCGGCCTCGCGCGCCCACCGGCCGGCGAGCGCGCGGGTCTCGGCGAGCACGTCGTGCGCCCGCAGCTCCGCGACGACGGCGGCGAGCGCGTCGTCGCCGTCGAGGTCGCCGTCGAGCCGGGCGACGAGCGCCGCGTCCGCCGCGGAGCCCTCGCCCCGCGCGACCCGCTGGCGCAGCAGCAGCACCGGCATCGTCGGCACGTGCTCGCGCAGGTCCGTGCCGGGCGTCTTGCCGGACTCGTCGCCGGACGACGCGATGTCGAGCACGTCGTCGGCGAGCTGGAACGCGACGCCCACCTTCTCGCCGTACGCCGCCACGGCCTCGACGACGGCGGGCTCGCAGCCGCCGAACATCGCGCCGAGGCGCGCCGACGTCGCGAGCAGCGACGCCGTCTTGTCGCTGAGCACCTGCAGGTAGTGCTCCACCGGGTCGTCGTCGGCCCCCGGCCCCATCGTCTCGTGCAGCTGGCCGAGGCACATGCGCTCGAACGTGCGCGACTGCAGCACCACCGCCTCCGGGCCGAGGCCCGCGACGAGCGCGGACGCCCGGGCGAAGAGGAGGTCGCCCACCAGGATCGCGACCGAGTTGCCCCACACCGTGTGCGCCGCGGGCGCCCCGCGGCGCAGCGGCGCGGAGTCCATGACGTCGTCGTGGTACAGCGACGCGACCTGCGTGAGCTCCACGACGACGGCCGCGTCCACCAGCTCCGTGCGCGACCCGTCGCCCAGCTCGCCCGCGAGCAGCGTGAGCAGCGGGCGGAACCGCTTGCCTCCGGCAGCGACGAGGTGCCGCGACGCGTCGTCGGCCAAGGCGTCCGCCGAGGCCACGGCGGCGTCGAGCGCCGCGTCCACCCGCGTCATGCGCTCGGCGAGCCGGTCGGCGAGCGCCGGGTCGGACAGCGGGATCGCCGGCGGCGCCGGGGGCGGCGTGGGCCCGGGCCGGGGGGCCGAGGCGGAAGGAGCGCGAGTCACTGTCCGAACCTATCCGTCCGGGGCGCCGAACACCGCACCGAGACAGCGCTCGGCCGCGTCAGGTCGGACACCCCGGCACGAGCGTCGGGCCGGCGGCTCGTCCCCGGGTCGGCACACGGGCGCGCCGGCCCGGGGACGGGATGCCGACCCGGGGCCGTCAGGGACGGAACTGCGCCGCCTGGCCGACCAGGTCCAGCGCGCCCGCCGGGAGGATGCCGAGGAGCAGCACGCCCACCGCGCACACCGCGATCGCGAACGCCGCGGGGCCGCGCGAGCCGACCACCGTCACGACCGTCCGCGAGACGAGCGTGCGGGTCGCGGCGCCCGTCACGGTGGCGGTGCCGCCGCCCTGCTGGTCGCGCGCCGTCGTCCCCGACGACGCCACGCCCGCCGGTGCCGTGCCCTGCTCCCCGCCGGGCGGCGGGGTGAGGACCATGAGCACGATGACGCGGACGTAGAAGAACACGGAGACGGCGGACGCGAGCACGCCGAGCAGCGCGAGGGGCCACGCCCCCGCCTCGACGGCGGCCGAGAACACGCCGAACTTCGCCACGAACCCGGCCGTGAGCGGGATCCCCGCCATCGAGAGGAGGAACAGCGAGAACGCGGCGGTGAGCCACGGGGCCTTGCGGCCCAGGCCCGCCCACTGCGCGAGCCGCGTGGCCTCGCCCAGCACGACGCCGTCGTCGGGGACCGTCCCGGTCGCCCCGTCGCCGGTGTCGTCGCCCGACACCGTGCGCTCGCGCACCAGCGTCACGACCGCGAACGCGCCGACGGACGCGAGCCCGTAGGCGAGGAGGTAGAAGAGCACGGCCCGCGAGCCCGCCTCGTCCATCCCGACGACGCCGACCAGGAGGAACCCGGCGTGCGCGATCGCGGAGTACGCGAGCAGGCGCTTGACGTCGGTCTGCACGGCGCCGACCACGGTGCCGATCAGCATCGTGAGGATGGCGACCGCCCAGAGCGCCACCTCGACGTCGTGCCGGGTCGCGGGGTCCAGGCCGTTCGCGAGCGTGAACAGCACGCGCACCAGCGCGCCCATCGCGGCGGCCTTGGTGCACGCCGCCATGAACCCGGTGATCGGCGTGGGGGCGCCCTGGTACACGTCCGGGGTCCACGCGTGCAGCGGCGCGGCGCCGATCTTGAACAGCAGCCCGCTGAGCACCAGCAGCAGCCCGACCACCACCAGGGCCGGCATCGACCCCAGCGGCGAGACGGACGGGTCCGCGAGCACCTGGACCACGCCCTGCAGCCGCACGGTGCCGGCGAAGCCGTAGACGAGCGCGATGCCGAAGACGAAGAGCGCGGACGCGAAGGCGCCCAGCACGAAGTACTTGAACGCGGCCTCCTGGCTGAGCAGCCGGCGGCGGCGCGCCGTGGCGCACAGCACGTACAACGGCAGCGACAGCACCTCGAGCGCGACGAACATGACGATGAGGTCGTCGGTGGCCGGGAACAGCAGCATGCCGCCGGTCGAGAACAGCAGGAGCGGGTAGATCTCGGTCTGCTGCAGGCCCGCGCGGCGCGTCTCGTCCTCGTACGCGGTGCCCGGCACGGCGGCCGCGGCCGGCGCGAACGCGTCCTGGCCGGTCGTGGTGCGCTCCGCGACGACGAGCACGCCCAGCAGCGCGCACACGCCGATCACGGCCTGCACGCCCAGGCCGAACGGCGTCAGCAGGTACGACCCGCCGACCACGGAGAGCGCGTTCTCCTGCACCCGGTCCCACAGCAGCCCGACCGCCACGAGCGAGCCCGCGAGCGCCGCCAGGGTGAGCGTGAGCTGCGTCGTGCGGCGCGCCTTCTCGGGCACGAACGCCTCCAGCAGCACGCCGAGCACGCCCGCCGCCAGCACGATCAGCACCGGCGAGACGGCCGCCCAGTCGATGGGCGGGGCGACGAAGTCGTTCACAGCTGGCTCCCCTCGGTGATGACGCCGGACGCAGCAGGCTCGAGCACCGGTGGCGGATCGGTCTCCCCGACCTGCTCGACGGCGACCTCACCGGGCGCGCGCACGTAGTCGAGCACCGGACCGGGCACGAGGCCGAGCACGAGCAGCGCGCCGACGAGCACGCCGGCCACCGTCTTCTCGCGGCCGTCGAGGTCGCGCGCGGACGCGAGCTCCGGCGTCGTCTCCCCCGTGAACATGCGCTGGTACGTGAGCAGCACGTACACGGCGGCGAGGACGACGGCGGGCACGGCGACGATCACCGCGGCGGGCCAGCGGGCGTACGACCCGAGGAACACCATGATCTCGGAGACGAACGTCGCGAGGCCGGGCAGCGCGGCCGCGGAGAGGCCGGCCACGAGGAACGTGCCGCCCAGGATCGGCGCCACCGTGCGCAGGCCGCCGTAGTCGCCGATGAGCTGGCTCTGGCGCGGGTGCCGCGCGATCGCGAACCCGGCGACCAGGAACAGCGCACCGGTGGAGATGCCGTGGTTGAGCATCATCAGGCTGGACCCCGCGGTGCCCAGCGACGTGAACGTGAAGATGCCCAGGATGATGAACCCGAAGTGCGACACCGACGTGTAGCCGATGAGGCGCAGCACGTCGCTCTGGCCGATCGCGAGGACCGCTCCGTACAGGATCGAGATCACCGCGAGCACGATGACGAACGGCGCCGCCCACCGGCTCGCCTCGGGGAACAGCGGCAGGCAGAGGGTCAGCATCCCGAAGGTGCCCACCTTGTCGAGCACGCAGATGAGCAGCGTCGAGGTGCCGGGCGTCGCGTGCTGGGTGACGTCGGGCAGCCACGAGTGCACCGGGAACATCGGCGCCTTGATCGCGAACGCGAGGAAGAACGCGCAGAACATGAGCTTCTCGGCCGTGGGGTCGAGGGTCAGCCCGGTGAGGTTGTCGGTAAGGAAGGTCTGCGGCCCGCGGTCCGCGGCCGGCACCTGCAGGTAGAGCGCGATGACGCCCACCAGCATGACCAGGCCGCCGGCCAGCGAGAACAGCAGGAACTTCACCGCCGCGTACCGGCGCTGCGGCCCCTGCCCGAACCCGCCGATGAGGAAGTAGGCGGGGATCAGCATGGCCTCGAACACCACGTAGAAGAGGAACACGTCGCGCGCCACGAAGACCGTCACCATGAACGCCTCGAGCAGCAGCACGGTCGCGAGGTAGCGACGCAGCCGCACGTGGTCGCCGCCCTGCTCGCGCCAGGCCGCGAGGATCACCAGCGGCACGAGGCCCACCGAGAGCGCCACCAGCAGCAGGCCCACGCCGTCGACGCCGACGGCGTAGCTGGCGCCGATCGGCGGGATCCAGGAGTACGTCTCGGTGAGCTGGTGGGTCCCCGCGTCGCCGGTGTCGAAGGCCGCGAAGGCCCCGACCAGCAGGAGGACCTCCACCAGCGCGCCGACCAGCGCGACCGTGCGGGCGGCGCCGGCCCCGAACCGACCCCCGGTCACCGGGCCGGCGGCCGGGCGGCCTCTGCCCACCCCCGTGAGCGCCGTCGCGGCCGCGGCCACCAGCGGCCACACGATGAGGACCGTGAGCCAGGGGAACCCTGTGGACATCGTCATGCGTCCCCGTCCTTCGTCGTCGACGTCGTGTCCGGCGTCATGTTCGGCGTCATCGCCATCGCTCCCGCCATCCCGATCAGCTCGCCAGGACCCACACGACCAGCCCGACGACGCCGAGGCCGCCGAGCATCGTCGCCGCGTACGACCGCACGTAGCCGTTCTGCATCCGCCGCAGCCGTGCGCCGAGGCGCCCGATGCCGCCCGCCAGGCCCAGCCAGCCGCCGTCGACCGCCGTGCGGTCCGAGTACACGAGCGCGCGGGTGAGGTACTGCCCCGGCCGCATCACGAGCGACTCGTTGAAGGCGTCCTGGTACAGGTCGACCCGCGCCGCCCGCACGACGGCCGGCGCCGGCGGCGGCTCGACCGGCACCGCCGCGACCGCGTACTGCCGGAACGCGAGGAACGCGCCGAGCACCACCAGCACCAGGGTGAGCGTCATGAGCAGCCACACCGGCAGCACCGGCTCGTGGTGCTCCGCGTGCCCGGTGACCGGCTCCAGCCAGGTGACGAACCGGTCGCCCAGCGCCAGGATCCCGCCGAGGAACACCGACCCCGCGGCGAGGATGATCATCGGCCACGTCATGAGGCGCGGGGCCTCGTGCGGGTGCCGCACGGGGGCGCCGTCGTCCCCGGACCCTTCGTCGGGCCGCCACCGCCGGCGCCCCGCGAAGGTCATGAAGAACAGCCGCGACATGTAGTACGCGGTGATCCCGGCGCCGAGCAGCGCCGCCAGGCCGAACACCCACGGCCGCCAGCCCTCGCCGACGAACGCCGCCTCGATGATCTTGTCCTTCGACCAGAACCCGGAGAACGGCGGCACGCCCAGGATGGCGAGCCAGCCGAGCCCCATCGTGATCGCGGTGACCGGCAGCAGCCGGGCGAGCCCACCGAAGCGGCGCATGTTCACGTCGTCGTCCATCGCGTGCATCACGGACCCGGCGCCGAGGAACAGCCCCGCCTTGAAGAAGCCGTGCGTGAGCAGGTGGAAGATCGCGAACGCGTACCCGATCGGCCCCAGGCCGGCGGCGAGCATCATGTAGCCGATCTGCGACATCGTCGACGCCGCGAGCGCCTTCTTGATGTCGTCCTTGGCGGTACCGACGACCGCGCCGAACAGCAGGGTCAGCGCGCCGACGATCGCGACGACGAGCTGCGCGTCCGGCGCGGCCTCGAGGATCGGGCCGGAGCGCACCAGCAGGTACACGCCGGCGGTCACCATCGTCGCCGCGTGGATCAGCGCGGACACCGGCGTCGGGCCCGCCATCGCGTCCCCGAGCCACGCCTGCAGGGGCAGCTGCGCCGACTTGCCGCACGCCGCCAGCAGCAGCATGAGGCCGATCGCCGTCATCACGCCCTGGCCCGCCGCCGTCGCCCCCTCGCCGGCCGCCGGCAGCACCGTGCCGAAGCTCAGCGAACCGAAGGTCGCGAGCAGCAGCATCATCGCGACGATGAGCCCCATGTCGCCGACGCGGTTCATGACGAACGCCTTCTTGCCCGCGACCGCGTTCTCCCGCTTGCCGTCCCAGAACCCGATGAGCAGGAACGACGCCAGGCCCACGCCCTCCCAGCCGACGAAGAGCAGCAGGTAGGAGTCCGCGAGCACCAGCAGCAGCATCGCCGCGACGAACAGGTTGAGGTACCCGAAGAACCGGCGCCGGTCGACGTCGTGGTCCATGTACGCCACCGAGTACACGTGGATCAGCGTGCCGACGAACGTCACGAGCATCACGAACGTCATCGACAACGGGTCCACCTGGAACCCGAGGTCCACGTGCAGGGCCCCCGCGTCGATCCACGTGCCCACGGTGTGGGTGCCCACCCGCTGGTCAGCGGGGGTGCCGAGCATGTCGAGCAGCATCACCAGCCCGACGACGAACGTCGCCGCGCTCGCGAGCACGCCCAGCCAGTGCCCCCACCGGTCGGTGCGCCGGCCGGCGACCAGCAGCACGAGGGCGCCGATCATCGGGGTCGCGACCAGCCAGGGGGCGAGGGAGAGAGTCTGCATCGTCGTCTGCGTGTCCACAGGTCGCCTCTCAGCTGTGCAGCAGGTTGACGTCGTCGACCGAGGCCGACCGGCGGGAACGGAAGATCGTGATGATGATCGCGAGCCCCACCACGACCTCGGCCGCGGCGACCACCATCACGAAGAAGGCGAGCACCTGGCCCGTCACGTCGCCGTGGATGCGCGCGAACGTCACGAACGCGAGGTTGGTGGCGTTGAGCATGAGCTCCACGCCCATGAACACCACGATGGCGTTGCGCCGCAGCAGCACCGTCGCCGCGCCGATCGCGAACAGGATCGCGGCCAGCCCCAGGTAGTGGGTGATCTCCATCAGCGCACCTCCCCGTCCTCGTCGCCCTCGTCGGTCGTGCCCGCGTCGGTCGTGCCCGTCGCGACCGGGTCGCCCACCTGCTCGACCGTGGCGTCCGCCGCCGGGCCGACGCCGAGGAGGCGCAGGTCGTCACGCGCCACGAGCGTCTCCTCCTCGGCGAGGACCGCCGTGGCCGACCGTTCCTGCCCGCGGATGCGCAGCACGCGCGGCACGGAGTGCGGCAGCGGCTCGCCGTCGGGACCGAGCGCCGGCGTGTCCATGGCGTTGTTCTGCGCGTAGACGCCGGGCGCGGGCAGCGGCGTGAGCGTGCTGCCCTGCGGCAGGGCGGCCACGCGCGCGGCCGCGAGGACGCGCTGGGTGGGCCGCACGCTGAGCCGACGACGGTGCGTGAGCACCAGGCCGGCCAGCGCGGCGGTGACCAGCAGGACGCCGACCACCTCCATCGCGAGGACGTAGTCGCCGAGCAGCACCCGGGCCAGGGCCACCGGGTTGGTGAGCTCCTCGGTCGCGGCCAGCCCGACCGCGGGCGGGAACGCCGCCTGTGCGATCACGCCCAGCAGCACGACGACCAGCCCGAGCCCGAGCAGCACGCCCAGCCAGCGCTGGCCCCTGATCGTCTCGGTCAGCGAGTCGGCGGAGTCGACGCCCACCAGCATCAGCACGAACAGGAAGAGCATCATCACGGCGCCCGTGTAGACGACCACCTGCACGACGCCGAGGAACGGCGCCTCCTGCGCCACGTAGAGGATGGCCAGCCCGACCATCACGAACATCACGCACACCGCGGCGTGCACCGCCTTGCGGGCGAACAGCAGCCCGAGCGCGGCGAGCACCATGAGCGGCGCGAGCACCCAGAACAGCGCGGCCTCCGCGCCCGACGCCGTCACCGCGGGCCGTCCGTCAGGTCAGGGGTGGGGAGCGTCGCGACGTGCCCGCCCTCGGCGGCCTGCCGGGTCGCGACGGCGGCCTTGGTGGCGCTGCCGCGCAGCCGGTGCCGGCGCGGGGTCGGGGGCGGCGCGTCCCCGTGCACCACGCGGGCGGCGGCGTCCAGGGTCGGGTCGTCCGGCCGGTGCTCGCGGACCCAGTCGACCTGCTGCGCCGTCGGGGCGGTGACCTCGCCGCGGTAGTACTCCGTGTCCGTGGTCCCCTCGACCATCGGGTGCGGCGCGGCGAGCATCCCCTCCGCGAGCGGGGCGAGCAGGTCCTGCTTCTCGTAGATCATCCCGGCGCGGTCGGGGCCGGCGAGCTCGTAGTCGTTCGTCATCGTGAGCGCCCGGGTGGGGCACGCCTCGATGCACAGCCCGCAGAAGATGCAGCGCAGGTAGTTGATCTGGTAGACGCGGCCGTAGCGCTCGCCGGGCGACATGTGCTCGCCGTCGGGCAGCTCCGCGTTGTCCGCGCCCTCCACGTAGATCGCGTCCGCGGGGCACGCCCACGCGCACAGCTCGCAGCCGATGCACTTCTCCAGCCCGTCCGCGTAGCGGTTGAGCTGGTGGCGCCCGTGGTACCGGCGCTGCGGCGCCGTCTTCTTGCGCGGGTACTGCTCGGTCACCGTGGGCCGGAACATCGACGAGAACGTCACGCCGAACCCGGCCACCGGGGCGAACAGCTCCCCCAGCGGCCCCTTGGACGGGCGCAGCGGCTCGTACGGCTTGTCGGTCATCGCGTCTCCTCGGATCGGTCGACGGCGGGGTCGGGGGCGGCGGACGCGCCCGGGACGTCGGCGGCCTGCATCACGTGCCGGCGCGCGCGGGGCGACGGCGGCAAGGCCTGGCCGGGCAGCGGCGGCACGGGGAACCCGTCCGCGAAGGCGTCGAAGTCGCCGCCCGGACGATGCGCGTCCCCCGGTGGTCCGGCGCCGTCGGCGGCCTTCGCCTTCCGGTCGGGCCACAGCCACAGGAGGCCGATGACGACCACCGCCGCGACGGCGACGCCGGTGATGAGCTGGGTGCGGGTGACGCCCGCCAGGCCGAGGTACTGGAACACGCTCAGCACCACGACCCACACCAGCGCGACCGGGATGAGCACCTTCCAGCCGAACGACATGAACTGGTCGTAGCGCAGCCGCAGCAGCGTGCCGCGCACCCAAACGAACACGAACATGACCAGCCAGAGCTTGACCAGGAACCACAGCACCGGCCACCAGCCGGTGTTGAACATCCCGTCGTTGATCGCCGACAGCGGCCACGGCGCCCGCCAGCCGCCCAGGAACAGCGTGGTGGCGACCGCGGAGACGTTGAGCATGTTGATGTACTCCGCCAGGAAGAACCAGGCGAACTTCATCGAGCTGTACTCGGTCATGTAGCCGGAGACGAGCTCGCCCTCGGCCTCCGGCAGGTCGAACGGGAGGCGGTTGGTCTCGCCGATCATCGAGATGACGTAGACGACGAACGCGGGCAGCAGCGGCAGGAACCACCAGATGCTGGTCTGCGAGGCCACGATCTGGGAGGTGGACATCGAGCCGGCCATGATGAACACGCTGACCAGCGAGAGCCCCATGGCGAGCTCGTACGAGATCACCTGGGCCGTGGACCGCACGGACCCGAGCAGCGGGTAGGTGGAGCCGGAGGACCAGCCGCCCAGCACGATGCCGTAGACGCCCATCGACGCGCACGCCAGCACGTACAGGACGGCGACGGGGAAGTCGGTGAGCTGCGCCGGCGTCGAGTAGTCGGTGAACGGGATCGTCACCTCGGGGCCGAACGGGATGACCGCGAACACGAGCAGCGCGCAGAACACCGAGATCATCGGCGCCAGCAGGTACACGATCCGGTCCGCCCGGGTGACGTTCACGTCCTCCTTGAGCAGCAGCTTCATCGCGTCCGCGAGCGACTGCAGCAGGCCGAACGGGCCGTGCCAGTTGGGCCCCGGGCGCACCTGCATGCGCGCCACGACCTTGCGCTCGAACCAGATCGCGAAGAGCACGCTGGTCAGCAGGAAGACGACGATGAGCACCGCCTTGATCAGCGACACCCACAGCCAGTCGTTGCTGAAGTCGGACGCGACGCCGGGGATCATGCGGCCCCTCCCTGTGCCTTCTCGTCGGTCGAGCCTGGGACCCCGCCGGCGGCGACCGCCTCCGGCGCGCCGATCCGCACCAGGTCGCCCGGCGCGGCGCCGAGCGCGTCGTGCACGCGGCACCCGCGCGACGCGAGCGGCAGCCACACCACGTGGTCGACCATCTCCGTGATGGCGACGGGCACCGTCACGGCGCCGCGGTCGGTGGCCACGGTCACGCGGTCGCCGTCGTACACGTCGACGGCGGCCGCCGTGGCCGCGGACATCCGCGCCACGGGCCGCTTAGCGGTGCCGGCGAGGAACTGCTCGCCGTCCTGCAGGGCGCCGTCGTCGAGCAGCAGGTGCCAGCTCGCCAGCACGGCGGACCCGGTCGGCACCGCGGGCGGCTCGACCGGCCCCCCCTCCGGTGCCGGCACGCGCGCCCCGCCCCAGGCCGGCAGCGCCGCGATCGCGCGGTGCGCGTCGAGCGGGGTCGCCGCGCCGAGCGCGACGCCGGCCTGGTCGGCCAGCGCGTCGAGCACGCGGTGGTCGGGCAGCGCCGACGACTCCAGCGCCTGGCCGAACGCGCGGACGCGCCCCTCCCAGTTCCAGTACGACCCCGCCCTCTCGACGGGAGGAGCAACAGGAAGCACGACGTCGGCAAGCTCGACGGCTTCGGTCCTCCGGACCTCGAGCGAGACCACGAAGCCCGCGGCCTCGAGCGCGCGCCGGGCGTGCGCGGGGTCGGGCAGGTCGGCGAGCTCCACCCCGCCGACGAGGACGCCGCCGAGCTGCCCGACGGAGAGCCCGTCGAGGATCTCCGCGACGTCGCGGCCCGGGGCGGCCGGCAGCGCGTCGGCGTCGACGCCCCACGCCGCGGCCACCTCGGCGCGGGCCGCGGGGTCGGTCAGCGGTCGTCCGCCGGGCAGCAGCCCGGGCAGGAGGCCCGCCTCGACGCCCCCGCGCTCCCCCGCGCGGCGCGGGATCCAGGCGACGCGGGCCCCGGTGGCCTCCGCGAGCCGCAGGGCCGCCCCGTAGGCGCCGGGGGCCGACGCGAGCCGCTCACCCACGAGGATCAGCGCGCCGGGCGTCGCGAGCCCGTCGGCGACGGCGCCCAGCGTGGCGGTGTCGGAGTCGGCGGGCACGAGCCCGCCGCCGGCGCGGGTGGCGAGGATGCCCAGCCACTCGGCCTCGGTGCCGGGCGCGGCGGGCAGCAGCTCGCCGTCGAGCCGGGCGAGACCACGGCTCGCGAACGGGGCGACGGCCCACACCCTGGTGCCGTGCTTGCGCACCCCCTTGCGCAGCCGCAGGAAGGTGACGCCGGCCTCCTCCTCGGCCTCGAGGCCGGCGAGCAGCACGGCGGGCGCGGCCTCGACGTCGCCGAAGGTCACGCCGACGCCGGTGCCCGCCACCGCGTGGCCCAGGAACGCCGTCTCCTCCGCCGAGCCCACGCGGGCCCGCAGGTCGACGTCGTCGGTGCCGAGCACGGTGCGCGCGTACCGCGACCAGGCGAACGCGTCCTCGACGGTCAGCCGTCCGCCGGGCAGCACCCCGACGCCGCCGGCCGCACGGGCGGCGGCCAGGCCCTCGGCGGCGAGCTCGAGCGCCTCCACCCACGACGCGGGCCGCAGCTCGCCGCGCGACACGACGGTGCCGTGCGCGTCCAGCACGCGGTCCCGCACCAGCGGGACGGTGAGCCGGTCGGGCGCCGCCTGCCACGTGAACGCGAAGCGGTCCTTGTCGGTGATCCACTCCTCGTTGACCGCCGGGTCCTCCCCCGACAGCCGGCGCAGCACCACGCCGCGCCGGTGGTCGACGCGGATCGCGGAGCCGCACGAGTCGTGCTCGGAGATCACCGGCGTCGACACCAGGTCGAAGGGCCGGGAACGGAACCGATAGGCCGCGCCGGTGAGCGCGCCCACCGGGCAGATCTGCACGGTGTTGCCGGAGAAGTACGACGCGAACGGCTGACCGCCGTCCGTCGCCGCGGCCGACCCGAACGTCTCCTCGGCGGGCTCGCCGGGCGGCGGCGTGAAGTCCAGCACCGTCTCGTCGAACCGGCCGATCTGCTGGTGCGCGCCGCGCTCCTGCAGCGCGATGAACGCGTCGCCCGCGATCTCGTCGCTGAACCGGGTGCAGCGCTGGCACAGCACGCAGCGCTCGCGGTCCAGCAGGATCTCGGTGGACACGGCGATCGGCTTGGGGAAGGTGCGCTTGACGTCCTCGAACCGGGTCTCGGCGCGACCGTTGCTCATCGCCTGGTTCTGCAGCGGGCACTCGCCGCCCTTGTCGCACACCGGGCAGTCCAGCGGGTGGTTCATGAGCAGCAGCTCCATGACCCCGTGCTGCGCCTTGTCCGCGACCGGCGACGTGCGCTGCGTCTTGACGACCATGCCGGGCGTGACCGTCATCGTGCACGACGCCTGCGGCTTCGGCATGGGCCGCACGTTGCCCTCGCGGTCGGGCATCGCGACCTCGACCAGGCACTGCCGGCACGCGCCCGCGGGCTCGAGCAGCGGGTGGTCGCAGAACCGCGGGATCTGGATGCCCACCTGCTCGGCCGCGCGGATGATCAGCGTGCCCTTCGGCACCGTCACCTCGACCTCGTCGATGGTGAGCGTGACCGTCTCCACCGGGGGCGCGGCCGCGGTGGACTTGTCCGTGGTCGCCGTCATCAGTGACCTCCCGCCCCGGCGAGCGCCGGCGACTGCTTGGGGGTGTACGGGAACAGGGCGCTGGCGCGCGGGTCGAAGGGGCACCCGCGGCCGTCGATGTGCGCCTGGTACTCGTCGCGGAAGAGCTGGACGCTCGACGTCACGGGCGACGTCGCGCCGTCGCCGAGCGCGCAGAACGCGCGGCCGAGGATGTTGTCGCACAGGTCGAGCAGGAGGTCGACGTCGCGCTCCTCGCCCTGGCCGGCCTCGATGCGGTGCAGCACCTGCTTGAGCCAGTAGGTGCCCTCGCGGCACGGCGTGCACTTGCCGCACGACTCGTGCGCGTAGAAGTCGGTCCACCGGCTCACCGCGCGGACGACGCACGTCGTGTCGTCGAAGAGCTGCAGCGCCCGGGTGCCGAGCATCGACCCCGCCGCCCCCACCGACTCGTAGTCGAGCGGGGTGTCGAGGTGGTCGGCCGTGAACAGCGGAGTCGACGACCCGCCGGGCGTCCAGAACTTCAGCTCGTGCCCGGCCCGCATCCCGCCGGCCAGGTCGAGCAGCTCGCGCAGCGTGATCCCGAGCGGCGCCTCGTACTGCCCCGGCCGGGTCACGTGCCCGGACAGGGAGAACAGGCCGTGCCCCTGCGACTTCGCGGTGCCCATGCCGGCGAACCAGTCGGCACCGCGCGCGACGATGCCCGGGACCGACGCGATGGACTCGACGTTGTTCACCACCGTGGGCCGCGCGTACAGGCCCGCGACGGCGGGGAACGGCGGCTTGAGCCGCGGCTGGCCGCGCTTGCCCTCGAGCGAGTCGAGCAGCGCCGTCTCCTCGCCGCAGATGTAGGCGCCGGCGCCGGCGTGCACGGTGACGTCCAGGTCGAAGCCGGTGCCGAGCACGTCCTTGCCGAGGAACCCGGCGTCGTACGCCTCCTGCACCGCGGCCATCAGCCGCCGGTACACGTGCAGCACCTCCCCGCGCACGTACACGAACGCGTGGTGGCAGCCGATCGCGTAGCTGGTGATCGCGATGCCCTCCACCAGGTGCTGCGGGCTCGCCAGCATGAGCGGGATGTCCTTGCACGTGCCGGGCTCGGACTCGTCCGCGTTGACCACGAGGTAGCGCGGGCCGCCGTCCGGCGGGGGCAGGAAGCCCCATTTCATGCCGGTCGGGAAGCCGGCGCCGCCGCGGCCGCGCAGCCCGGAGTCCTTGACCGTCTGCACGAGGTCCGCGGGCTCCATCGTCAGGGCCTTGCGCAGCCCTGCGTACCCGCCGGCGGCCTCGTACGACGCCAGCTTCCACGACCGGTCGGCGTCCCACGTGTCCGTGAGCACCGGCATGAGGTCAGTCATCGCTGCCACCCTTCTCCGGCTCGGGGTTCGCGTCGCCGCCCGACGGCGAGCGGCCAGGGTTGTCGTCCCCCGGCGCGGCGGGCTTGCGCTCCGCGCTCGACTGCGCCGTCCCGGTCTCCGGGGGCACCTCGGCGGCCGAGCCGGCCGAGCCCCCGTCGGTGGTCTCGGCAGGCTGGACCGACGAGGGCTCACCGCCGTCGACGGCGGCCGCGGCGCGCGCCAGGCGCAGGCCGGCGAGCGTCGGCTGCCCCGCGCCCACGCCCTCGTCGGCGCGGCCGTCGGTGAACCCCGCGAGCACACGGCTCATCTGCTTGAAGCCGCACACCGACGACGCGCCGCGCGTGGGCGCCACCTCCTCGCCCGCCCGCAGGCGGTCGGCGAGGTCCGTGGCCGACTCCGGCGTCTGGTTGTCGAAGAACTCCCAGTTGACCATCACGACCGGCGCGTAGTCGCAGGCGGCGTTGCACTCGACGCGCTCGAGCGTGATCGCGCCGTCGTCGGTGGTCTCGTCGTGCCCGACGCCGAGGTGCTCGCTCAGCTCGTCGAAGATGGCGTCACCGCCCATCACCGCGCACAGCGTGTTGGTGCACACGCCCACGGTGTAGGTGCCGTTGGGGTGCCGCTTGTACTGGGTGTAGAAGGTGGCGACGGCGCTCACCTCGGCGGGCGTCATCTCGAGCTGCTCGGCGCAGAACAGGATGCCGTCGCGGCTCACGTACCCGTCCACCGACTGCACCAGGTGCAGCATCGGCAGCAGGCCGGAGCGCGGGTCCGGGTAGCGCGCCTTGACGGCCGCGGCGTCGGCGGCCAGCGACGCGAGCGTGTCGGCGTCGTACCGCGTGGCCGAGCGGGCGCTCGTGGGTTCTGCCGTCATCGGTCGACCCCTCCCAGCACGGGGTCCAGGGACGCGACGGCGACGACGACGTCGGCCACCTGGCCGCCCTCGCACATCACCGACACGGCCTGGAGGTTGTTGAACGACGGGTCGCGGAAGTGCGCCCGGTAGGGCTTGGTGCCGCCGTCGGACACCGCGTGCACGCCCAGCTCGCCGCGCGGGTGCTCGACGGTCTGCCACACCTGCCCGGCCGGCACCCGGAACCCCTCGGTGACGAGCTTGAAGTGGTGGATCAGGGCCTCCATCGAGGTGCCCATGATCTGGCGGATGTGGTCGAGCGAGTTGCCCTGCCCGTCGGCGCCGATCGCGAGCTGCGCCGGCCACGCGATCTTCTTGTCCGCCACCATGACCGGCGCCCCCGACGTCGCCTCGAGACGGGTGAGCGCCTGCTCCACGATGCGCAGCGACTGGTAGCACTCCTCCAGGCGCAGCACCACGCGGGAGTAGCAGTCCGCGTCGGTCGACGTCGGCACGTCGAAGTCGTACGTCTCGTACCCGGAGTACGGGAACGCCTTGCGCACGTCGTAGGGCAGCCCCGTGGAGCGCAGCACCGGTCCGGTGACGCCCAGCGCCATGCAGCCGGCGAGGTTGAGCACGCCGACGTCGGTGAGGCGCGCCTTGAAGATGGGGTTCGCGAGCATGAGGTCGCCGAGCTGGCCGAGGTACTGGCGGATCTTCGGCAGCGCCGCCCGCACCTGGTCCTCGAAGCCCTCCGGCACGTCCTGCGCCACGCCGCCCGGACGCACGTACGCGTGGTTCATGCGCAGCCCGGTGACGGCCTCGAACAGCCGGAGGATCTCCTCGCGGGCGGTGAAGCCGATCGTCATGACCGTCGTCGCGCCCATCTCGTTGCCGCCCGTGCCCAGGCACACGAGGTGGGACGCCACACGGTTGAGCTCCATCATCAGCACGCGGATGATCGACGCCCGCTCCGGCACGTCGTCGGTGACGCCGAGCAGCTTCTCGGTGGCGAGGCAGTACGCCGTCTCCTGGAACAGCGGAGCCAGGTAGTCCATCCGGGTGCAGAACGTGGTGCCCTGCGTCCAGGTGCGGAACTCCATGTTCTTCTCGATGCCGGTGTGCAGGTAGCCGATGCCGCAGCGGGCCTCGGTGACCGTCTCGCCGTCGATCTCGAGCATGAGGCGCAGCACGCCGTGCGTGGACGGGTGCTGCGGGCCCATGTTGACGACGATGCGCTCCTCGCCCACGGCCTCGCGGGCGATCTCGTCCCAGTCGCCGCCGGACGCCTCGAAGCCGGGGATGCCCGGGTCGAACTCGTCGTCGGTCGGCGGCCGCGTCGCGGTGTAGGTGGCGGAGCTCATGAGTACGACCTCCTCGTGTCCGGCGGCGGCACCGTGGCGCCCTTGTACTCCACGGGGATGCCGCCGAGCGGGTAGTCCTTGCGCTGGGGGTGGCCCGGCCAGTCGTCGGGCATCTCGATGCGTGCCAGGCCCGGGTGGCCGTCGAAGACGATCCCGAAGAAGTCCCAGGTCTCGCGCTCGTGCCAGTCGTTGGTCGGGTACAGCGACGTGGTGGAGGGGACGTGCGGGTCGGCGTCGGGCACCGACACCTCGAGCCGCACGCGGCGGCCGTGCGTCACCGAGGTGAGGTGGTAGACGGCGTGCAGCTCGCGGCCCGTGTCGTCGGGGTAGTGCACGCCCGAGACGCCGAGGCTGAGCTCGAACCGCAGGTCCTGGTCGTCGCGCAGCGCGCGGCAGACGGCGAGCAGGTGCTCGCGCGCCACGTGCAGCGTGAGCTCGGCGTGCGGGCTCGGCGGGTCGGTGTGCGGGTCGACGACGACGCGCTCCACGGCGACGTCGAACGCGACGCCCTGCTCGCCGAGCACCTCGGCGAGCACGTCCACGGCCTCGTCGAACCAGCCGCCGTACGGCCGCGTCGCGGCGCCGGGCATCGCGACCGGCTGCACCAGGCCGCCGTACCCGGACGTGTCGCCGGAGCCGCGGACGCCGAACATGCCGCGCCGCACCTCGACGACCTCCGGCCCGCGCCCGCCCCGGCCGGCCTGCTCGCTGCCCGGCACCAGCTCCCCGGAGCGGGGCCCCAGGACCTCCTCGGGCTGCGGGACGGGCCTGTCCGCCGCGGACCCGCCCGCCGTCGTGCCGTCGTTCATCGCAGCAGCCCCTTGAGCTCGAACGTCGGGGTGGCCTCGAGCGCCGCCGCCTCGGCGGCCGCAGCCGCCTCCTTGCGGTTCACGCCCAGCGGCGAGTCCTGGATGTGCTGGTGCAGCGCGAGGATCGCGTTGATGAGCATCTCCGGGCGCGGCGGGCAGCCGGGCAGGTACACGTCGACCGGCACGATGTGGTCGACGCCCTGGACGATCGCGTAGTTGTTGAACATGCCGCCGCTGGACGCGCACACGCCCATGGACAGCACCCACTTGGGCTCGCTCATCTGGTCGTAGACCTGCCGCACGACGGGCGCCATCTTCTGGCTCACCCGTCCCGCGACGATCATGAGGTCCGCCTGCCGCGGCGACGCCCGGAAGACCTCCATACCGAACCGCGACAGGTCGAACCGCGACGCGCCGGCCGCCATCATCTCGATGGCGCAGCACGCCAGTCCGAACGTCACCGGCCACACGGACGCCTTGCGCAGGTATCCCGCCAGGTCCTCGATCGTCGTCAGCAGGAAGCCCGACGGAGCCTCTTCCAGGCCCATGACCCCTCCCCTTCGTGAACATCGGTGCCGGATCCTCGGCGCCGATGCCGTCCGTAGTGCCGTGTCGTGCTGGGTGGTGCAGGTCGTGCTGTCGTGCGGTGGTGCTGGTCGTGCGCCCGGGTCTAGACCCAGGTGAGGCCGCCGCGCCGCCACTCGTAGACGAACGGCACGGTGATGAGGGCGAGGAACGTGAGCATCGCGACGAGGCCGAAGCCGGCCAGCACGGCGAAGTCCACCGCCCACGGGTAGAGGAAGACCACCTCGATGTCGAAGACGATGAACGTCATCGCCACCAGGTAGTACTTGACCGGGAGCCGGCCGCCGCCGACCGCGTGCGGCGTCGGCTCGATGCCGCACTCGTAGGCGTCGAGCTTCGCCCGGTTGTAGCGCTTGGGCCCGATGACGGCGCTCGCCGCCACGCCGCCCACGGCGAGCACCAGGGCCACGCCCATGAGCATGAGGACCGGCACGTACGGGTTCGTCATCGCCGGTCCCCCGTCCGCACGGCCGCACGCTTCTCGACCTCGTGCATCTCGACCACTCCCTTGTGCTCGTGTGCGCTCATGCTCTGCTGGCCTCGCCCGATCGTCGTGCCGCGTTCATGCCGACGGGACCACCCTCGTGAGCCCCGCGATGACCCGGTCCACCCAGTCACCGCCGCGCGGCTCGTAGCAGTCGGACAGCAGCTTGAGCACGAACCGCATGACCACCGGCCGCGGCAGCCCGTGCTTCACGCAGATCCGCATGATCTGCGGGTGCTCGATGAGCCGCACGAACCAGCGGCCCAGCGTGTAGTAGCCGCCCAGGTCGGCCCGCATCCGGTCGGCGTACGACGCGAGCGTCCGCTCGCGCGCGTCGTCCGTGGCTCGGGTGCGCGCCTGGGCGATCGCGTCGGCGGCGACCCGGCCCGCCTGCAGGGCGTAGGCGATGCCCTCGCCGTTGAACGGGCTGACCATCCCGGCCGCGTCGCCCACCAGCACCGCGCCGTCGCGGTACAGCGGGGTGCGGTTGAAGCCCATCGGCAGCGCGGCCCCGCGGACCGGCCCCACCTGGTTCTCGGGGGTGAACCCCCACTCGGCGGGGGCGTTGCGCATCCAGGCCCGCATCATGCCCTTGTAGTCGTGACCGTTCGCGGACTGCCGCGCGGGCGTGGAGCTCACGGACCCCAGGCCGACGTTGGCCGTGCCGTCGCCGAGCGCGAAGATCCAGCCGTAGCCGGGCAGCAGGTTCGAGGCGCCGGGCGCGCCGTCCCACAGCTCGAGGTGTGACTCCATCCACGCGTCCTCGTGCCGGGAGGTGCCCTCGGTGCGGAAGTACGTGCGCACCGCCGTGCCGAGCGGGCGGTCGTCGCGGCGGGCGACACCGAGCCCCGTCGCGAGGCGTGAGGAGACGCCGTCGGCGGCGACGACGACGGGCGCCCGGTAGGTGGTCTCGGCGCCGTCGGCGCGCCCCCGGACGTCGAGGGCCTGCGCCCGCACGCCCAGGACGCGGCCGTCGCGCTCGTCGAGGACCGGTCCGGTCACCTTGGTCCGTTCGAGCAGCTTGGCGCCGCTCGCCTGCGCGTGCTGCGCGAGCCGGTGGTCGAGCGACGTCCGGGCGCGGGCCATGCCGTAGCCCGGGTACGAGTCGAGGTCGGGCCAGGGCAGCTCCCACGACCGGGCGCCGGCGACCACGCGCAGGCCCTCGTTGCGGATCCACCCGTCGTCCTCGCGGGTGCCGAGCCCCATGCGGGCCAGCTCGCCGACGGCGCGGGGCGTCAGCCCGTCGCCGCACACCTTGTCGCGAGGGAAGGAGGCCTTGTCGAGCAGGAGCACGTCGAGGCCCGCGGCGGCGCACCAGTGGGCCGTGGACGAACCGGCCGGGCCGGCGCCCACGACGATGACGTCGGCGTCGTCGACGCGACCTGACCGCACGTGCTCACCTCGCTCCCTCGAGCGCCCCGGCGACGGTGCCGGAGTCGATTTGTGAACCCCATCACAACTCTTGCGAGCACTCTAGTCACGTTCTGGCGGCGCTGTGTAGGAAGGCAACCCTTCCTTCGCCCGACGACGCGCCGCCGGGCCGCGGGACGGCGCGTCCCCGCAGGTCCCGCAGGGTGCCGCCGTCGGCATGTCGCGGGGTGCGTACGACGGCGGTCGTGCCTACGGTCGTGCGCACGACCCACGACAACGACCGCCGGACGACCCGGCAGCACGACCCGGCAGCACGACCATCAGGGAGGCGTGACACATGAAGGCAGGACCGGCATTCGTCGTCGGCGCGGCACTCGGCTACCTGCTCGGCACCGAGAAGGGCCGGCAGCAGCTCGACAAGGCCAAGGACTGGGCGACGGAGACCTGGAACGACCCGCGCGTCCAGGCCAAGGTCTCGGACGTCACGAGCAGCGTGACCGAGTTCGCCAAGGAGCAGGGCAGCACCCTCAAGGACCGCACGGCCGGCAACTCACCCAGCTGACCACGATCTGTTCGGCAGGGGGTGGATCAGGTCGGCACGTGACGTTGCCGAGCTGATCCACCCGCTGCCGAACGGACGACGACCGACGGTCAGGGTCAGCGGGCCGCCGAGACCTCCGCGTCGTCGAGGTCCGCGCCGTAGCGCTCCTTCTCGATCTCCTTGAGGCTCTTGCCCGCGGTGTCGGGCGTCCAGACGACGCCGATCACCAGCGAGGCGACGAGCAGCGCGACCATGATCCCGCCCACGAAGGGCACGCCCTGCTCGGCGAGCATCGTCGGGAACAGGTAGCTCAGCAGGCCGACCGCGATGCGGGCGACGAAGAACAGCACGCCCTGCGCCGACGCGCGGTACGCCGTCGCGAAGAGCTCGGCGGTCCACAGCGCGTAGAACGCCTGGGCGCCGATGCCGGCGGACACACCCCACAGGACGGCGTACGCGATGAGCAGCGGCATCGAGACGTGCGGCACGAAGGCGAGGATCATCCACGCCGCGACGGCCATCACCGCGCCGATGCCGTAGAGCAGGCGGCGGCTCACCCGGTCGCCGTACTTCATGAAGCCCCAGAACGTGGCCGCCGACGTCAGGCCCCACACCAGCACCTGCAGCAGGTTCTGCGCGACGGCGCTCTCGACGCCGGCCGTCTGGTAGACGCGCGGCATGAAGATGCCGGCCTGCCCGGCCACCGTGTTCCACAGGGCGTAGACGCCGACGAGGAACAGCAGCGCCTTGACGTTCTGCGGGTGCGAGATCAGCTCGCGGAAGCCGCGGCGCTTGCGACCGAGCGCGACCTGCTTGGCGTTGGACTCCTTCCAGACGTCCGACTCCGCCAGCCCGCGCCGCACCCACCAGGTGACGAACGCGATGACGAACAGGTGCGCGAAGATGATGCGGCTGCCCAGCAGGCCGAGGGGGACCAGCGCCGTCGCGAGCACGAAGCCGACGAACGGGCCGAGCGACCACGCGAGCTGGGCGGTGCCGACGTGCCTGGCGCGCTGGTCGTCGGGAGCCTCCTCCGCGATGTACGTCCACGCGACGGGCACGCCCGCGCCGACGGCGATGCCCGTGAGCACGATGCCGACGAACAGCATCCACGGGGCGCCGGCGAACACGATGAAGGCCGTGCCGAGCATGTAGAGCAGCAGGTCGTAGGTGTAGATGAACTTGCGCCCGTACCGGTCGCCGAGGGGGCCGCCGATCATGGCGCCCACCGCCGCGCCGAACGCGTTGGCGCTCAGGGCCGCGGCGAGCCCGACGGCGAGGTTGCTCAGCCCGAAGTGCTCCTGCCAGAGCGTGAGGCTGGTGGCGAGCGCGATGATCGAGCCCGCCTCGATGTAGTTGGACATCGCGACCGCGACCGTCGCCCGGTAGCCGTGCAGGCGGGTGCCGCCGCCCGCCGTCGCGCCGTGTGGTGTCGTCATCGACCGTGCCTTCCCTGCGTACGTCGTCGTGCCGATCGTCTTTGAATCGTTTCAGGATCGGATCGACGATACGCCGGGGCCCGCGAGGGCGTCAAAGCCCGAGGTGGGGACCGCCCGACGGCGGTCAGGCCGGGCGCACGGCCCGGTGCAGCGCCACGATGCCGCCGGTGAGGTCGCGGTACGACACGCGGTCCCAGCCGGCGTCGAGGAGAAGCCGGCCGAGGGCGGCCTGGTCGGGCCAGCCCCGGATGGACTCGGCGAGGTAGTCGTACGACCCGCGGTCGCGCGTCACGGCGCCCGCCACCACCGGCAGCGCGCGCATCAGGTACTCCATGTACACCGTGCGGAACGGCGCCCACGTCGGCGTCGAGAACTCGCAGATCACCACGCGACCGCCCGGCCGCACGACGCGCAGCATCTCGCGCAGGGCGGCGTCGGTGTCGACCACGTTGCGCAGGCCGAAGCTGATCGTCACGGCGTCGAACGCGGCGTCCGCGAACGGCAGCCGGGTCGCGTCGCCCGCGACGAAGGACAGGTCGGGGCGACGCTCCTTGCCCACCGCGAGCATGCCGAGGCTGAAGTCGGACGGGACCACCAGCGCGCCGTCCGCGGCGAACGGCTCGCTCGACGTCCCGGTGCCGGCCGCGAGGTCGAGCACCCGCTCGCCGGGCACGGCCGCGACGGCGTCCACCACCGCGCGTCGCCAGCGCCGGTCCTGCCCCAGGGAGACGAGGTCGTTGACGAGGTCGTACCGCTTCGCGATCCCGTCGAACATCGACGCGACCTCGGCGGGCTTCTTCTCCAGGCTGGCGCGGGACATGGACGTCATGCTCCCACGCACGGCCGCACGCACCGAGGCCCGCACCGAGGCCGCACCGTTGACGGTGCGCGCGCCGGTCGCCTAGCGTCGCCGACAGAGGACGGCGCGGTGCCGTCGCTCCCTGGATCGGCAGACAGGACCACTGAGCCGGCGCGACGCGGCGCCGCTCCCCGGTGCCGCCGCCATGGAGGCACCGATGAGCACCTGGATCAAGAACCCGCTGGCCGTCTTCACCGCCGACGACGCACCCGGGGCGCCCGACGCCCGTGGCGGCGTCGTCGTCACGGACGGCGTGATCACCGAGCTGGTCGCGGCGGGGGCGAGCCCGTCGACCCCGGTCGACATCACGTTCGACGCGTCCGAGCACGTGATCACACCCGGTCTGATCAACACGCACCACCACTTCTACCAGACCCTCACGCGCGCCTGGGGGCCGGTCGCCGACGCCGAGCTCTTCCCCTGGCTGACCACGCTCTACCCGGTGTGGGCGCGCCTCACGCCGCGCGCCCACGAGCTCGCGACGAAGGTCGCGCTGACCGAGCTGCTGCTGTCGGGCTGCACCACGGCCGCCGACCACCACTACGTGTTCCCGGCGGGCCTGGACGACGCGATCGACCTCCAGGTCGCGGCGGTCCGCGAGCTCGGCATGCGCGCCACGCTGACGAGGGGCTCGATGACGCTCGGCACGGACGACGGCGGCCTGCCGCCGCAGTCGGTGGTGCAGGACCCGGACACGATCCTGGCCGACTCCGAGCGGCTGATCTCCACGTACCACGAGCGCGGCGCCGGGGCCCGGATCCAGATCGCGCTGGCGCCGTGCTCCCCCTTCTCCGTCACGACCCAGAACATGCGCGACACCGCCGAGCTGGCCGAGCGGCACGACGTGCGCCTGCACACCCACCTGGCCGAGACGATCGACGAGGAGGACTTCCTGCGCGAGCGGTTCGGCATGCGCACCGTGGACTACCTCGAGTCGGTCGGCTGGCTCACCGACCGGGCCTGGCTGGGCCACGGCATCCACTTCGACGACGCCGAGATCGCCCGCCTCGGCGCGGCGGGCACGGGCGTGGCGCACTGCCCGACGTCGAACATGCGGCTCGCGTCGGGCATCGCGCGCGTGCTGGAGCTGGAGGACGCCGGCGCGCCGGTGGGCCTCGGCGTGGACGGCTCGGCGTCGAACGACGCGTCGACGATGATGCCCGAGGCCCGCCAGGCCCTGTACCTGCAGCGGCTCAAGTACGGCGCCTCGGTGCCGGTGGCGCGCGCCCTCGGGTGGGCGACGCGCGGCTCGGCCCGCGTGCTGGGCCGCGACGACCTGGGGGTGCTGGCCGTCGGCAAGCAGGCCGACCTCGCGCTGTGGCGGCTGGACGAGCCCCGCTTCTCGGGCTTGCACGACCCGGTCGCCGCCCTGCTGCTGTGCGGCGCGGACCGCGCCGACCGGGTGATGGTCGGCGGCGAGTGGCGCGTCGTCGACGGCGCGGTGGTCGGGCTCGACCTGCCCGCGCTCCTGGCCGAGCACCGCGAGGCGGCACGCCGGCTCGTGGCGGGCTGAGCTCGCGGCCGCCGCAGATCCACCCCCGGGAGGGGTTGACACAGATCACCCTTGCCGGTCGAATAGTGGAAGGCTTCTTCCGTAGACCGGAAGAAATGACCATCGATAGCGAACGAGGAGGTCCGCTATGTCACGGTCCGCATCCCCCCGGGCGGCGGCGACCAGCCCCGCCCGCCCCGAGGACGAGCGTCTGCCGCTCGGCGCCACCATCGGGTACGGCTTCCAGCACGTCCTCACGATGTACGGCGGCATCATCGCCCCGCCGCTCATCGTGGGTGGTGCCGCCGGCCTCACCTCGGCGGAGATCGGCACGCTCATCGCCGCCTCGCTCTTCATGGGCGGTCTCGCGACGATCCTGCAGACGGTCGGGATCAGGTTCTTCGGCTCCCAGCTGCCGCTGGTGCAGGGCGTGTCGTTCGCCGGCGTCTCGACCATGGTCGCGATCGTCGGGGGCGGCGGCGGGATCCCCGCCGTCCTCGGCGCGGTGCTCGTCGCCTCGGCGATCGGGTTCCTCATCACGCCGTTCTTCGCCCAGATCATCCGGTTCTTCCCGCCCGTGGTCACCGGCGTCGTCATCACGACGATCGGACTGACCCTCATGCCGGTGGCGGCGAACTGGGCGATGGGCGGCGACGCCGAGGCGCCCGACTACGGCTCCACGAGCAACATCGGGCTGGCGTTCCTCACCTTCGCCATCGTCGTCCTGCTGTCCAAGGTGGGCTCGGGCGTCGTGTCGCGACTGTCGATCCTCATCGCGATCGTGGCCGGCACGCTGATCGCCCTCGCCCTCGGCATGGCGGACTTCGCCGGCGTCGGTGAGGGCCCGGTGGTCGCGTTCCCGATGCCGTTCAGCTTCGGCGCCCCGACGTTCGAGGTCGCCGCGATCGTCTCGATGCTCATCGTCATCCTGGTGACGCTCACGGAGACGACGGCGGACATCATCGCCGTCGGCGAGATCGTCGGCACCAAGGTGGACCGCAAGCGCATCGCCAACGGCCTGCGCGCCGACATGGCGTCGTCCGTCGTCTCGCCGGTCTTCGGCTCGTTCACGCAGTCGGCGTTCGCCCAGAACGTGGGCCTGGTCGCGATCACCGGGGTGAAGTCCCGCTTCGTGGTCACCGCCGGCGGCGGCATCCTCGTGATCCTGGGCCTGCTGCCCGTGCTGGGCCGCGTCGTGGCCGCCGTCCCGACGCCCGTGCTCGGCGGCGCCGGCGTGGTGCTGTTCGGCTCCGTGGCGGCGTCGGGCATCCGCACGCTCGCCAAGGTCGACTACAAGAACTCGATGAACCTCATCATCGTGGCGGCGTCCATCTCGTTCGGCATGATCCCGATCGCGAAGCCCGACTTCTACGACCAGTTCCCCACGTGGTTCGGCACCATCTTCCACTCGGGGATCAGCTCGGCGGCGCTCATGGCGATCCTGCTGAACATCCTGTTCAACCACATCAAGGCCGGGACGCCCGAGAACCCGTCCGTCTTCGTCAAGGGCACCGCGAGCAAGGCCGTCGACGACGAGCAGCTCGAGGACCTCGCCGACGACGGCGTGCTCAACCGGTCCAACCGCCGGAAGGGCGAGGCGACCTCGAGGTGAGGTCGTCCGGCAGCACACGAGGCTGACCCACGCACCGTGAGCGGGGCGTGGCGGACCGTCGGGCGTACCCTGGAGCCGATGTCCGCCACGCCCCTGCCGGCGCCGCGCCCCCTCCCGGGCACGACCACCGGCACCAGCCCCGATCCCGCGACCGAGCCCCTCGCGCTCCTGGTCCGCACCTCCCGGATCGACGACCTTCCCGGCGGCCTCACCGCCCTCGTCGACCTCCTGCCGGACACGCGCCCGCTGAGCTGGGTGCGGCGCGGTGACGGCATCGTCGGCTGGGGCGAGGCCCTCCGCTTCGACACCTTCGGGCCCGGCCGGTTCGCCGACGCCGAGGCCGCCTGGCAGGCCACCCTCCAGCGGGCCGTGGTGCGCGACGACGTGCGCCTGCCCGGCACGGGACCCGTCGCGTTCGGCACGTTCGCCTTCGACGACGCGGGTCAGCTCGACGACCAGGACGGCGACGACGCGGGCCACCCGCGGCCGGACGGGTCGCTCGTCGTGCCGCGTGTCGTCGTCGGCCGCCGGGCCGGCGTCACCTGGATGACCACCATCACCCCCGGCGCGAGCCTCGACGCCGCCCCCGGCACCGCCGCGCTGCGCCGCGAGCCGCGCACGGAGGTCGTCGCCCCCGGCCGCGTCCGCTTCGCCGACGGTGCCGTCGGCGCCACCGACTGGCCCGCCGTCGTGCGCGAGGGCGTGGCCCGCATCCAGTCGGGCGCCCTCGAGAAGGTGGTGCTGGCACGCGACGTGCTCGCCACCACCGAGCACCCCCTCGACCCCCGCTGGCTGCTGCGCCGCCTCGCCGACCGCTACGAGGCCTGCTGGACGTTCTCCGTCTCCGGCATGGTCGGCGCCACCCCCGAGCTCCTGGTGCGCAGCGAGAAGGGGCTCGTCACGTCCCGCGTGCTCGCGGGCACGATCCGCCGCGAGGCGGGGATGTCCGACGACGACGCGCTGCTGCACGCGGCGCAGCTCGCCCGGTCCTCCAAGGACCTCGAGGAGCACGAGTACGCCGTGCGCTCCGTCGCGGCCGCGCTCGAGCCGTTCTGCTCGTCGATGAACGTCCCCGACGCCCCGTTCGTCCTGCACCTGCCGAACGTCATGCATCTCGCGTCCGACGTCACCGGCGTCCTCGACCGGGGCCACGACGCCACCGGGCGGGCGCCGTCGTCGCTCACGCTGGCCGCCGCGCTGCACCCCTCGGCCGCCGTCTGCGGCACGCCGACGAACGTCGCCCGCGACCTCATCCGCGAGATCGAGGGGATGGACCGGTCCCGCTACGCCGGTCCGGTCGGGTGGGTCGGGGCCGACGGCGACGGGGAGTGGGGCATCGCGCTGCGGTCCGCCGAGCTCTCGGCCGCGGACCCGCGGCACGTCCGGCTGTTCGCCGGCTGCGGCATCGTCGCCGCCTCCGACCCGGAGGCCGAGCTCGCCGAGTCCGAGGCGAAGCTCGTGCCCATGCGCTGGGCGCTCGGCGCGGACTGAACATTCCGCGAGATAGAGAACCCCTTTCGCCGAGATAGAGAGGCTCGGACGAGGCCGCAGC